>JBBRKU010000466.1:0-2728 GCA_038231735.1 Actinomycetales bacterium
GGCCCCGGCAACCGCCGCACCGACGCAGACGCCATCACCGGCACCGGTCACCTCGCCCTCCCGTGCGTCCGACTCGGCCGCCAGGATTTCCTGCAGCTCGATGTCCGTCACTGGGAGGGCCTCGGTCATGCCATAGGGGGTGTGCTGCTCAGCATTGGGGATCAGAGCCGCTGCTGCGCTCAGGAGCGACGACGGCACGGGAGCGCCGGCCGAGAGCAGCAACGACACGTGATCCAAGGCGCCGCGGTCCGCGCCGGACAGGTCCGCGGCAGTGTCCAGGATGTTGCGCAGGGCGGCGGGGGAGAGGAAAACGGCGGTGGCCTGGACGGCGGCGGCGGCGGCTGCCAGCGCCTGCGCGGTCAGCGTCTTGGGCGCCGTGACATCCATGTCCGGCGTCACCGACGTGGCGCCGAGCGCCGGGCCGAGCAGGGCGAAGGGCGCAAAGCCAGCCACCAGCGACGTTCCCGGCACCAGATTGTAGGCAGCGGCCAGGGCATCGCGCATGGCGGACAGCTGCCGGTGCGTGTACAGCACGCCCTTGGCAGGACCCGTGGACCCGGAGGTGAAAAGGACCGCGGCGGTGGCATCCGGATCCGGCTCGGGCAGGGCGCCACCAGCCGCGGTGCCAGACATCCCGGCCAGGGACAGTTCCACGCCCAGCAGCTTCCGGCGGGCCAGCGGAAGCTCTTCCACGCTGATGCGCGTGCCCGGCCAGCCGAAAATCCGGGCGGCCACCAACGCCCGGTCGATGCCGATGACGAAGTCCGGGCCGGCACCCCTGATGGCCCGGCTTAGTCCTCGGGCGCCCAGCCCGGCATCCGCGAGGACAACAATGGCGCCCAGACGCAGGCAGGCGTAGATCAGCGCTGTGAGCTCGGACCCGGGCGGCACCAGCAAGCTGACCCGGTGTCCGGGCTGCACACCGGCTGCCCTCAGGCCGCGGGCCAGCCGGTGAACATCTGCGGACAGCTCCGTCCAGCTCAGCACGCGCGGTCCGGCAGCCGGGTTTGCCAGCGGGGCCATGTCCACAACGGCGGCGGTCTGCTCGGTTGAGCGGCGGTCCAGCTCGGCCCACAACGGCGTGTACTCCCGAGCCGCCTCGGCGGGTGCCTCCGGAGACGCCGCATTCGCATCCGCACCAGCACCAGCCGCGGCACCGCCCCCGAAGCGGTCCCCAATCCAGTTGAACACCGCCGACGCCACATCAACGTCCTCGGCCAGCAAATGCCCGGCACCTTCAAACCGGTGCACGGTCGCCGAAGGCAGCCGGTCCAGCAGGTCCCGCAGATACCTGTCGGAGAAGATCGGATCACGCGGGCCCCACAGCAGCAGGGCCGGAACGTCCAGGGAGCGGATGCCCTCGGCCACGTCGGTGAGGGCGGCAAAGCTGGGATGCGAGGCGTCCACCGGAATGTCCGCCACAAAGTTGCCGACGCCGGCGCGCCGCGCGGCGGTGCGGTACGGGGACATCAGCGCCGAGGCCACCTCGGGGCGCAGCCGCGGGTGCGCCAGGGCGTGCGTGACGCGCAGGAAGGCCGCCGTCGTCGTCGTTCCCCAGGAGTGGACGGCCGGATGCAATGCCAGCCGCAGGGCCGGCGGGATGGGGTACTGCGGCGGCTGGTGCACCGCCGTGTTGGTCAGCACGACGCCAGCCAGCTGCCCGCGGTGGGCGAGCGCCCACCCCAGGCTGATCACTCCGCCCCAGTCGTGTCCGACGGTGATGACCGGACCGCTCAGGCCCAGGGCTCCGGTCAGGTCGCCCAGATCCGTGATCCGGTCCACCAGCCGGCGCATCCGGCCGGTCCGGGCCGAAAAGCCCATGTCCAGCTGGTCCACGGCCACCACGCGCCACGGCCGTTCCGCCGCAGTGCCGGCCGCCAGCAGGGTGCGCCAGAGGTAGGACCAGGTCGGGTTGCCGTGCACGCACAATAGAGTGCCCACTGGTTCAACGCCCCGTTCGGCCAGCTGCGGGCCGTTGTCCAGCAGATGCCAGCGGTGGCTGGTTGCGGCGGGGTCGACGGCGGCTGTGGAGGGGACTTCGAGGTACCGGGACCAGGACGGATCGACTCCGGCCCAGTGCGGCGGGTCGGACCGGTGCGGCCGGTGTGCGGTTACCAAACGATTTCCACCATGGCGGTGTTCAGGCCGGAGCCGACGCCCATGCACAGCACGCGGTCGCCGCTGCTGAGCGTCTGCGCTTCCGCGGCCAGCGTCATCGGCAGCGAGGCGGGGCCGACATTGCCCCAGTGCGGGAAGGTGATGGGGACGCGGCTGGCGTCCAGATCGATGGCGCCGATGATGGCCTGCGTGTAGGCGTTGCTGACCTGGTGGGTGACGTAGCGGTCCATCGAACCCCAGTCCCACTCCGGCTGCGCCTCCCGCCACGCATCGACGACGAGCTTCAGGCCGCCGTCGAGCAGACCCTTGGTGTCCGTGTGCATGCCGTCCACGCCGCCGACGCAAAGCGCGTGGTGCTCGGTGCCGGCGCGGGAGACCCCGCCCAGGATGCGGTGGGACCCCGGGTGGTCGCTGCTGGGGCCCAGGACGGCGGCGGCCGCGCCGGAGCCAAGGGTCAGGGTGGCGAATTGGCTGTTGAAGTCAGCGCGGGTGGTTTCCGGGCGCTTGAGGCGTGCCAGCGTCGCTTCCTGGACGGCCTGGGCATCCTCGCCGTTGACGATCACGGCGTAGCGGATCTGCCCGGAATCGATCAGGTTGGCGGCCAGCGTCA
>JBBRKU010000467.1:0-2725 GCA_038231735.1 Actinomycetales bacterium
ACCGTTGAGGGAGCACGCCTACGGTCAGACCCCTGAACCGGGCGGCATGCCGGGGCCGAATACCGGACCCGCCATGGGGCGTTTGGCGCTGATGCCGTCGCCGGAGGACCGGTGCCGGACCCGGCGCAGGACCCACGGCATGAAGAATTCCCGGGCCCACACCAGATCCTCGGAGCGGGCGGCCCTCCAGTTGCGGAAGGGCAGCGGTTTGGGCAGCCGCGGTACCAGGGTGTGCGTGACGTTGAGCGACTCCAGGGCCATGATGGCGATGGTGTGGTGGCCCAGCGGGGAAAAGTGCAGCCGATCCTCGGCCCACATCTGCGGATCCGTCAATTGCCGCAGGGCCCACATGTCCGCGATGATCGCATCGTGCCGGGCGGCGACGGTGCGCAGATTCTCGTTGTAGATGGCCAACCGGCCCCGGACCAATCCCAGCACCGGAGTGTCGCGGATGTCCGGACCGTTGAAGAGCAGCACAGAGGCGCCACCGGCTGTTATTGCCCCGACAGCCTGGTCAAGAGATTCGGCCAGCGCGTCAGGGTCCGAACCGGGCCGGAGCAGGTCATTGCCGCCGGCGGAGAGGGAGATCAGGTCGGGCTTGAGATCCAGAGCGGGCTGAAGCTGCTCGTCGACTATCTGCTGTAACAGCCGCCCGCGGATGGCCAGGTTGGCATAGGCAAAGTCCTCATGACCCCGGCTCAGCTCCTCGGCCAGACGGTCCGCCCAGCCGCGGTGTCCACCGGGGCTGGTGGGTTCCGGGTCGCCGATTCCCTCCGTGAAGGAATCACCCATGGCAACATAGCGGGACCACGGGTGCGGTCCTGCCAGCACCGTCTGGGCCATGGACTTATCCGGGGCTCTCATCTCAGTCACCCACCC
The DNA here is from genome assembly GCA_038231735.1 of Actinomycetales bacterium. Lineage (GTDB taxonomy): Bacteria > Actinomycetota > Actinomycetes > Actinomycetales > Micrococcaceae > Arthrobacter_M. Next base: position 880 of record JBBRKU010000467.1, read on the forward strand.
ATCCTGCTCCTGGCAGGCACGATTACGCTAACACAGGTTGCCCTGGGCAACTGAATGTGGATTCGTGCGAGCTGTTCGCACTCCGGTCCATGCCATTCAGCATGCCAAAATGGACGAATGACTGATGCGACGTTTACCGCCACGCCTACCGTCCTATGGTCCAAGTCCAAGCCGGACCGTGCGGGAACTCCGCTGCTGATCATGTTCCACGGCTACGGATCGGATGAGGCGGACCTGTTCAGCCTCGCCGAGCTGCTGCCCGGAGAGTTCACCGTGGCCTCGGTGCGCGGTCCGGAGCGGGTGGGGCAGGGACACGCCTGGTTTCCCCTGCGCACCGACATCTCCTACTCACTTGAAGCCGTCAAGACCTCCACCGCTGCCTTGGCGGGATGGATCGGCACGGTCCGCGACCAGCATAGCTCCGTGAGCCTGCTCGGCTTCTCGCAGGGCATGTGTATGGCCACCTCCCTGGTCCGCCACCGGCCGCACGACTTTGCCGCCGTCGTCGGACTCTCCGGCTTTGCCGTCGACGATGAAGGGGACCCGTTCTTTCACGACGCTGAATTGGCCGCCGTCGGCCTGCCGGCGTTCTGGGGCCGCGACCAGGCGGATCCGGTGATCCCCGAAGCGTCGGTGGAATACACCAATACCTGGCTGCGGGACCACACCCAGCTCACCAAGGTGCTCTACGACGGCATCTGGCACGGCATCAATGCTCAGGAGATGGCGCATGTAAAGGAATTCCTGACCGTGACGGTGCTGTAGTCAGCGCCGCGGAAGTCTTGCCAGGCCGCGCCGGTATTGCCAGCCCGCTGCTTATGAGCGGGTTGCGATCCGCACGGTTTCGCCGTTGACCGTCACCATGTCGCCGACGTGCAGCTGGCGGCCCCGGCGTTCCTCAATCTCGCCGTTGACCTTCACCAGCCCGTTCTTGATCAGTTCCGCGGCCTCCACGCCGTCCTCCACCAGGCTGGCCAGCTTAAGCAGCTGTCCCAGCCGGATCATGTCATCCCGGATCTCGATGTCGTTGACGTCCCCTGCTGCGTGATCATTGCCCATACAGCAATAATGCCTGAGAGTTGAGGTCCGGGCGCACTCCGCGGACCGTCCAACAATCCAAACGGAGAGGTAACCCATGCGCAAAACAGTGTTGATCGGCAGCTACACGGAACGCGACTACATGCAGCCGGGGACCATTCCGGGTGCCGGTGTCAGCATAATTGAAATCGACGACGACGGCCGCCTCAGCCAGGTGCGTGGCGGCAGCCACGGCGTGAGCAACCCATCGTTCCTGGCGGTTGACGGCGGCTTCGTTTACGCGGTCGAGGAACTGCCCGATGGCGCGGTGGTGGCGCTGCGCGGTGACGATTTATCCGTGGTGTCCCGGATGTCCACCGGCGGCAGCGACCCCTGCGATGTGCTGGTCCGCGGTTCCATGCTGCTGGCGGCCAATTACAGTTCCGGAACCGTTGCGGTGATCCAGGCCAAGGGCGGCCGGCTGGGGCCGCTGCTGCAGCTCGCGACCCATCCAGGCGGCGGTCCGGTGACCGGGCGGCAGGAATCCTCGCACGCTCACCAGAGCAAGGTGACGGGGTGGAACACCCTCCTCGTCGCGGACCTTGGCGCGGACAGGGTGGACGAATACGCCGTCGTCGACGGTGAAGGCGCCGCCGGCGCAGACCCTCTGGCCCTGCTGGCCAGCGCCCAACTGCCGCCTGGGACCGGTCCAAGGCACATGGCATTGAAGGGCCACGAACTGCTGGTGGTGGGGGAGCTCGACGGGTCCCTGCACCATTTCCATCATTCGGATGGAGGCTGGGAGTGGGTTTCCTCAGTGCCCGTTTAC
>JBBRKU010000468.1:0-2724 GCA_038231735.1 Actinomycetales bacterium
AGCCCGTCCCGAGGATCAGCGGAATTGATCACGATGTGCTGTGCCGCCGGAACCATGCCAAGCGCCTTTAGCACATCGAGTTCCTTGCGCAGGCCGCGGATGCTGGGTACATCCATACCGGCTACAAAAACGTAGTCCGTGGCCCGGTCCAGCGCCGCCAGGGTGTGTTCGGACAGGCCGGCGCCGGTGTCAATCACCACGTAGCGGTAGTGCCCCGCCAGTTGTTCGAGCAGGTGGGTCACATCCTCGCCGGAAATTGCCGCCTCCGCCGCCGGGGACTCCGGCGCACAGAGCGCATAGACGCCAGCCGGATGGGCGCTCAGGTAGGACTTCAGCACCATGGTGTCGCGCTGGGCTGGGCCCAGGACCGCCTCGGCCAGGGACTGCTCCGGCGTGATTTGCATGGCGTTGGCCACGTCCCCGAACTGCAGATCCAGATCCACCAGGACCACCGAGTGTGGAGCGGAGGAAGCTAGCCCGACCGCCAGGTTGGTGGCAACGGTGGTCTTGCCGGCCCCTCCCTTGGGGGAAATTACCGCGATGACGCGGCCCTTCGCGCCACCGCCTTCCGGCGCATTCGGCAGGGGCGTCAATACCGCCCGCCGTTGGGCGTTGGCCTGCACCGCCCGGTGCAGCAAGGCGGTCACTTCGGCTGGCCCCGCACCGGGATCGAGCACATCGCGGATGCCCGCCCGCATCGCCGCCAGAGTGATCTCCGGTCCTGCCGCGCTCACCAGCAGCACGCTGATGCCGGGATGCTCCCGGTCAAGGCCGGAAGCCAGCGCAAGCGCCTCCTCCTCCGGGACACCGGGACCCAGGATCACCACCTCCGGCAGGCTGCTGCCGAGCTGCTGCGCCAACAGTACCTCCGGCCCATGGGGGAACGCATCGCCCCGCCACTGGTGGATCCCGCCCGCCAGTTCACCCGACGCGGCCGCTTCCAGACGCAGCATGAAACCTGGGTCCGTGGTGACAAGAAGATAGCGGCTCATTGGAAAACGACATCCTTCGTTACCTTGCGGGTGCCGCCCTCGTCCGCGGAGGCGGGCTCCTTGGAGAGCCAGATCTTCCCGAACTCGGAGGCGAAGACAATCTTCTCCACCTCCGACCCGGGCCGTGCCAGCGTCACCATGACAGTGCCAGTCGGCGCGGTGGAGGGCGTGGAGCCCGATTTATCACTGCTCCCCGACGGCGGAGTCTTGGCCACAGCACCATCGACGGCGGTGACCAGCACCTTCTGCAGGGTCAGGTGAGTCACGGGTCCGGGCGGAGTTCCGTTCAGGGCACCATCCAGCGAAATGTACACGCCCACCGTGTCCCCCGCTGCAAGCTGGCCGCCGACCACCCGCTGCGGATCCAGCAGGATGCTGACTTCCTGCATGCCCGCCGGCACGTCGATCTGACCGGCGGCGGTCTTAGCTTTCAGCGAGGCCGGATCCATAAAACGGCTGCTGATCAGCTGCTCGCCCGGGACCAGATCCACGCTGGCCACCCTGCCGGCCAGCGTGTCCAGCGCGGTCACCGCACCGGCGGCCTCGGCCTTGGCCGGGACCGCCTGCTGCGTGACCAGATCCGCCAATTTATCCGCCGTCGTACCGGCAGCGATAGGGGACCTGACTAAAAACACCTGCACGGACGCCGCCCCCTGGAGGGCGCGCTGGTCCGCCCCGCCGACATAGGCGGTCAGCACGACCGTGCCCAGCACGGCGAGTACGACGGCGGCGATGGCCGCCAGGACGCGGGATTTCAAGAAAGGTAGCTCCTACTGGGTTAACGAAACGAAAGTGGCATTCAGAATTGGGCCCCCCAGCCGGCTCACCAGCCACTTCTTGGCATCATCAAGGCTGACCAGGGCAGTGAAAAATCCCTTAATTCCAGTGCACTTACTGCAGTCCGCCGACGGGGAATTGGTCCAGTTGCCCGGCCAGCTGTAATCCGTCAGGTGGAACGCGGCGAACCCGTACACGGAATACGTTGCGTTCTGCCCCTGTCCCGACGCCGTCTCGTACAACGGAATCAGGATCGTCGTGTTGACCACCCCCGACATCGTGGGCGGCGAACAATTAGGCCCGCTTTTGCCCGGCCGGCTCCCCACCTGCGCGGTGATATCGACGACGGCGGCGCAGGGGCTTGCCTCGTCCAGCCAGCCGAACCCGCCGGGAACAACATTTCCATGGGCATCCGTGCATGAGGAATCGGTTGTGATCCACAGCACCTGACCAAGCGGAATCGTGTTGGAGAGGCAGTGCGGGGTGGTGAACGGACACACGGTGGCCGCCGCCGGGCTGCCCCACGAAGCCTTAGCCACGGCGCTGACGGTCCCGGTCCTGATGCCCAGAATGGGTGCGAAGGAATAGGCCAGTGCGTGCTGGCCCTGCGCCGTCAGGGTTGAAGTATCGACCGTGACGACGCTGTTTGAGGAATCCACCATTGCGGTTGCGCTTGCCGCGTTGTCGTTGGCGTTCCCGCCTGCCAACGAGGTAGCCGTGGCCGCGGTGTCTCCGCAGGCTCCGGTGGCGCAGTTCTGCGCTATCGCCAGGGCGGCCGCATCGGCACCGTTCTGCAGCTGCGCGCGTTCAAAGTAGAGCGCGCCGACGTCGATCACGATCGCCGCCATGCCAAGGAGCACGACCATCGAGAGCGCGGTAATGACCGCGACCGCACCCCGCTCCCCGTCAGCGCGGCCAAAATCAGCGCGGTCAAATAGGCGCCTTATTAGCCTCC
>JBBRKU010000469.1:0-2715 GCA_038231735.1 Actinomycetales bacterium
CTACCTTCGGCCTCTTGGGCGGCCAAGTCTGCGGGGCGGGCGACGACGGCGGTGCCTGCCGCGCTGCCGGCGGCGCCAGCCGCGGTGCCCCGGTCATGGGACGCTGTACCGCCGGGGTATTCTTGTGGGGTGTTTGGACGTAAGAAAGATGCCCCCAGCCCCCAGTCCGTTGCCGATGAGCTGGCGGCCCGGGCCGCCGCGCGTGCGGCCGATCCGCGGACCGGAAAGGGCGCGCCCACTCCGTCGCGCAAGGAGCAGGAAGCCGCACGGAAGCGGCCGCTGGTCCCCAACGACCGGTCCGCAGCCAAGGCTGCCGACCGGGACGCCCGACGGGAGGAGCAGGCACGGATGCGCCGCGCCCTCGATACCGGCGAGGAGCGGTTCCTTCCGGTCCGTGACAAGGGCCCGCAAAAGCGCTTTGCGCGCGACTTTGTCGATGCACGCTTCAGTCTGGGCGAGTACGTCATGTTCGCCGCGCTGGCGATCGTCGTCCTGTCCCTGGTCGTGCCCGTGACCAGTGGGACGCAGATCATCGTCTTCGGGGTCTTCTGGATCATGGTGGTGGCCGTGGCCATCGATTCCGTCTTCCTGTCCCGCAAGCTCAAGCGCAGCGTCCGCGAGAAATTCGGCGCGGTTGAGCCCGGCGTTATCTGGTATGGCACCATGCGTTCCCTCCAGTTCCGCCGGCTGCGGCTGCCCAAGCCTCTGGTCAAGCGCGGCGGCGCGCCGAAGTAGCACCACTAGGCTTGGCCTATGGACTACCGATATCTCGGCCACTCAGGCCTGAAAATTACAGAAATCACCTACGGCAATTGGCTGACGCATGGCTCGCAGGTCGAAAACGACGTCGCGACCTCCTGCGTGAAGGCCGCGCTGGACGCCGGCATCACCACTTTTGACACCGCTGATGCCTACGCCAACGGTGCCGCCGAGGAGGTCCTTGGCGCCGCTTTGAAAGACCAGCGCAGGGAATCCCTGGAGATTTTCACCAAGGTCTACTGGCCGGTGGGCCCCAAGGGCCCCAACGACACCGGCCTCTCGCGCAAACACATCATGGAAGGCATCAACGGGTCCCTGCGCCGGTTGCAGATGGACTATGTGGATCTCTACCAGGCGCATCGCTACGACTACGAAACTCCGCTGGAAGAGACCATCCAGGCCTTCGCGGAAGTGGTTCGGGCGGGGAAGGCACTCTACATCGGCGTCTCCGAATGGACCGCCCAGCAGCTCCGAGATGGCCAGGCGCTGGCCCGGCAGGCCGGATTCGCCATCGTCTCCAACCAGCCCCAGTACTCCGCGCTGTGGCGTGTGATCGAGGCCGAGGTGGTGCCGGCGTCGGAAGAACTGGGCATCTCCCAGGTGGTCTGGTCCCCGATGGCTCAGGGCGTCCTTTCCGGCAAGTACCTGCCGGGCCAGCCCGCACCAGAAGGCTCGCGGGCGACGGATGAGAACGGCGGTAAGAACACCATTTCCGGCTTCATGGCGGACGACGTCCTCACCGCCGTGCAGCAGCTCCAGCCGGTGGCCGATGAGCTCGGCCTGAAGATGTCCCAGCTGGCGATCGCGTGGGTGCTCCAGAACGGCAATGTCTCCACCGCCCTGGTGGGCGCCTCCAGGCCCGAGCAGGTGGCGGAAAACGTCAAGGCCTCCGGAGTGACGATTCCCGCCGAACTCATGACGGCGATCGACGAGGCGCTGGGATCCGTCGCGGAAAAGGACCCGGCGAAGACCCTCAGCCCGGAAACCCGCGTCGCTTAGGAATACCGCCGGTGGGCGGACAGCTCCCTGTTAATCCTGGCCGCCCAGAACGGGCCCTCATACAGGAACGCCGTGTAGCCCTGGACCAGCGTGGCTCCCGCGTCCAGGCGTTCCTGCACATCCGCGGCGGTCTCGACGCCGCCGACGGAAACCAGTGCCAGGCTGTCCCCCACCGCCGCGCGCAGGCGCTCCAGGACCTGCAGCGAGCGCCGCTTCAGGGGCGCCCCGGAGAGCCCGCCGACGCCGGCCGACATCACCTTCTCATGGCTGCTGGCCAGCCCTTCCCGCATGATGGTCGTATTGGTGCAGATGATGCCGTCCAGCTGCAGGTCCAGCGCGAGCCGAGCCAGGTCGTCGAGGTCTTCATCACTGAGATCCGGGGCGATTTTCACCAGCAGCGGGACATGCCGGCCGGCGGATTGGTCCGCGGCTTCCCGGACCGAGATCAGCAGCGGGCGCAGCGAGTCGATGTTCTGGAGCAGCCGCAGGCCCGGAGTGTTCGGTGAGCTCACGTTGACCACCAGATAGTCGGCCGTCGGCGCCAGCTGCCGAGCGCTGACCAGATAGTCCTGCACCGCGTCCTTCAGATCCACTTTTTTGGTCTTGCCGATGTTGACGCCGATGACGGGGCGCACCGTCCGGTAGGTTCCGTCCAGGCCGGCCCGCGCTTTCCGGAGCCGCGGCGCAACGGCGGCAGCGCCGTCGTTATTGAACCCCATCCGGTTGATCACGGCCCGGTCCTGCACCAGCCGGAACAGCCGGGGCCGCAGATTTCCCGGCTGCGGCTGGCCGGTGATCGTCCCGACCTCCACATGGCCAAATCCGAGATCGGCCAGCGACTCGATGCCGTGGCCTTCCTTGTCGAAGCCGGCGGCCAGGCCGAAGGGCGAGGGAAACGTCAGGCCCAGAGCCTGCGTCCGCAGCGTCGGCGCCGGCTGGGTAAGCCGCCGGAGAACC
>JBBRKU010000470.1:0-2706 GCA_038231735.1 Actinomycetales bacterium
ACGCCGGAGGTGATGCGGACAACGCCGGTGGAAAGGACCAGCCCCAACGGCACGCCAATCTGCGGCCAGCTGGCGGAGAGCCCGCGGCGCTTCTGGTTACCCCATTCCATGCTCAGCAGCACCGATCCGCCCCATTCGCCGCCCACACCGATGCCCTGGATGATGCGCAGCAGGACCAGCAGGATCGGCGCCGCGACGCCAATGGTCTGATAGGTCGGAAGGAAACCGATCAGCACGGTCCCGAAGGCCATCAGGAACAGCGTGGCCATCAGCGTGGTCTTGCGGCCGATCCGGTCACCGAAGTGCCCGAAGATTGCCGCGCCGATGGGACGGGCCACGAAGCCCACAAACTGGGTGCCGAAGGCCGCCAGCACGCCGGCGAAGGCAACCTGCCCCGGGAAGAAGAGCTGCGGGAAAACCAGTGCGGCGGCCGTCCCGTAGAGGAAAAAGTCGTACCACTCGATGGTGGTGCCAACTACGCTGGCCACGGTGGCACGCCGGACGGCCTGTTCCCGGGTCACTTCTTGTACGCTCATCATCACTCCATTGGTCTGATGCGGTGGGCATGGTTGCCCGTTGGGTTGAGTTGGGGCTTGTTGAGGCTTGTTGGGTTCAGGTATTCGGCGCGAAAAGGGCCCGACGGCGGCTGCCGGCGAGCAGCTGTCCGGCACCGGATATTGCGGGCTGGTGCCCCAGGGCCTTGAGGATTTCGTAGGTGGTAGCGGTCGCCGCCGTGATCACCGGCAGGCCCAGCTGGTCCTCCACCATTTGAACTGCAGCCAGGGACGGCATCTGGACGCAGGCGGACAGGACGATCGCATCGACGCCGTCGCGGTTCAGCCGTCCGGCAATCTCCGGCAATTTCGACGGATCCAGCCGTCCCACCTGCAGGTTGTCCGCGACCTCAAGTCCGATCACGTCCTGTACCGCGATGCCGGCGCCTTCGATGTAGTCGCTGACCACCCGGGTGAGCTCCGGCATGTACGGGGTCACCATCGCCACCCGGCTGGCGCCCATCTCCTTGAGTGTGCGGACCAGGGCGCCGGCGCTGCTGGTGACCTCCGTCGGGTGCCCATTGTCCGCGGCGGCGCGGGCAATAACGGCTTCGGAGCCGTCGTGGGCTCCGGGCCCCTGGGCCATCACGGCCACCAGGCACGCGTAGGCGATGACGTCCACATCCGCATCGGAGACCGCCGTCGCGCATTCCGCGGCCTTACCCACCATCGCCGCCAGCTCCTCCGCCGTGACGTTCTTCAGCGTGGCCCGGGCGGAGTGGAAGGTGTAGCGGTGCCCGGTCGCTTCGGACTGCCTCCGGAACAGCTCCGGCAGCTCCGTCTCCATGGTCGTGTTGGAGCTGGGGACGATCATGCCGATCCGTGAGGATCCGGTGCTCTTCCCCGCCGGGCTTCGCTCGTAAATCGTTTCAGGGTTGTCCAAACTGTTCTCCACGTCGTTGTGCTGATGTCGTTGTGTTGATGATCTAAAACCCGCATTGTGGTTCCTAATCCCATCCTGCGGGTTTAACATGGAGATGTCAACGGTTCTTTCCGGTGGCCCGGTGGCCCGAGCGGCGCCGGATAAGATGACTGCTGAGGCAACAGGGCAATTTCGAAGCAAGGGGCATCGGGTTGGCAGCGGAGAAGAGCAGCGGATCGGCACCCATTCTGGTGCTGCGCAAAGTCAGCGAGATCCTGAACTGTTTCTCGATCGAATTCCCCGAACCGACGCTCCAGCAGATCGCCCGGCAGACCGGCCTGCCGCCCAGCACCTGCCAGCGGCTGGTGCAGAACATGGTCCGCGAAGGGTTCCTGGACCGCGACGGCGACCGGTACCGGATCGGGCTGCGCCTGGTCCAGTGGGCCACGCCCGGCACCTTCGGCCTGGACATCGTCCGCCTGGTCCGGCCGATCCTGCAGGAACTGCGGGACCTCACCGGGGAAACGGCCTGCCTGTACATGCGCGACGGCGCCTTCCGCACCGTCGTCGCGGTGGCGGATACGCGCCACGTGGTCATGCGCCCGTTCCTGGTGGGCCAGGTCATGCCCATCCATGCCGGCGCACCCGGGAAAATCTTCCTGGCCTTTGATCCGGAAGCGCGCAAGGCCCTGGTGGACACCGAGCTGACCCGTTACACGCCCGCCACGCCGGACAGCTGGGAGCTGCTGGACGAACAGGCGGGGGTGGCCCGCAGGCAGGGCTTCTACGCCGCCTTCGGGGAGCGGAACGCGGACGTCGGATCCATCAGTGCCCCGGTCTTCAACCATTCCGGCCAGCTGGCCGGGGTTCTTGGCCTGGGCTTCCCCACCCAGCGGGTGGGACCGGACGACGTCGGCCGGCTGGGTCCCGCAGTCGCCGCCGCCGCCAAGGCCGCGAGCGCTTCCCTTGGCTACGGCGGCGGCACTGCCGCAGGTCCGCCGGCAAGGGAGCCCAGGACATAACAAAAGGTGTAGCTCCACGCCGCCGGCCGAGGTCCACGCATCCCGGTCGTCGACCACGGCCGGCCACGCTTTTCGGTGGTCGACTGAGGCCGGCCACGGCCGCATGGAGACCGGCGCCCGCCCCACCGTGGCCTCGACGGGCTCGACCAGGGATGGGGCCCTACTTGTCTGCTGCGGGTGGGGGTCCGGGCAGGATCCGGACGCAGCAGCGTCGGGGGTCAGGATCCAACACGGGAGTCAGGTCCTCCTCGCCGGCCCCGGCAGCGAT
>JBBRKU010000471.1:0-2691 GCA_038231735.1 Actinomycetales bacterium
ATGTAGAAGCGTCGAGCATAGCATTTGCAATCGACCGACAGATCGCGACAGCAGCTCTTTCACGATCGGCTCGGCTGGAGAGGCGCCACTCGCTCCGGCTAACTCTACCAGATATCGCTGCACTGCCGCCGTGGTGCGCGTGAACGCGGCCTCCTTGAAGGGCATGCCGACCTTGCTCTCGTGCATCACCTTGTAGATGCCGCGATGCTCCTGCACCCAGGCCGCCTGCGCCAGGATCCGTGCGCGCAAGCCGAGTGCGGGGTCCTGATGTGCGGCCTCGGCCTCATCCGCAGCCTGGAGCATCTCCGCATGGCAGCGTTGCATGGTCGCCGCGACGAGCGCGTCACGATCCGGAAAGTACAGGTAAACAGAGGTAGGGGATATCGACACCGCACGTGCAACCGCGCGCAGCGACAAGGCCTCGTCGTCGGCCAGGTCGCCGAGCATCTGCACGGCGGCGGAAATGATCTCCTCCCGCAGCCGCTCCCCCTGCCCCCGCGCGTTGGGGCGGCGACGGCCAGCAGAGGGACCTGCCGAGGTGGGGTCATCCAGCACCCGATCACCCTAGCTTCGCGTACTTGCGCTGTAGCCGTCTCTAACAATACGCTCGTTCATGCAAGGACAAGTGTCCATATAACTCAAGGGGATCGCGATGCCGCTAACGCTCCAAGAGGCTCAGACAGTCATCACGGGCGCACACGAGTGCGCCGGCAAAATAGCTGTACTGATCACGGTCGCGGTCGTCGACGAAGGCGGACACCTACAGGCCCTCGGCCGGATGAACGGCGCAGCGCCGCTCTCAGCCCAGATCGCCGAGGCCAAAGCGGCCAGCGTCGCCCTCTTCCGCCGCGACGGCGCCGCACTGCGCCAGTTGCAGGAGGCCAACCCTGGCTTCTTCGCCCAGCTGGACCGGGCCGTGCGGGTGCCCATCCTGGCGGGCGCCGGCGCGGCGCTCATCCTGCGGGGGGACACCGTCCTAGGCGCGCTGGCGGTAAGCGGCGGAATGGCGCCTGGGCAAGACGACGAATGCGCAGAAGCCGCCCTTACTGTTCTCGCTCCCTAGTGCGCTGACCAAAAACGTTCACCGGGTCTGGTGTCGTGCCGGTGTGGTTGCGGCGGTCTGGCCGGTCATGGCTTCACACTCGGTCGTGTCCGGACCAAGTGGAGGTGCGATGGCAGAGCCTGTGCGGGCGCGGCGGCTCAGTGATGAGGAGGGCCGGCGGCTGCAGCAGATCGTGCGGCGGGGCAAGCACGGGTCGGTCCGGGTCCGCCGGGCGATGATCATCATGGCGTCGGCGTCGGGGACACCGGCGCCGGCGATCGCCCGGCTGGTCGCCGCGGATGACGACACGGTCCGGGACGTGATTCACGCGTTCAACGCCAGGGGGCTCGCCGCTTTGGACCCTCGGTGGGCGGGAGGCCGTCCCCGCCTGATCAGTGACGGCGACATTGAGCGCATCGTCACGGCGGCCACCACACGCCCGGAGAAGCTCGGCCTGCCGTTCACGCACTGGAGCGTGCGCAAGCTCGCTGGTTACCTGTCCGGTTGCCGGGCCCGGCCGGTGGCCATCGGCCGGGAACGGCTGCGGCAGATCCTGGGTTCCCGTGGCATTTCCTTCCAGCGGACCCGGACCTGGAAGGAATCGGCGGACCCGGACAAAGACGCCAAGCTGGACCGGATCGAGTACGTGACCAGCCATTTCCTGAGCCGGTGCTTCGCGTTTGACCAGTTCGGGCCGCTGTCCATCCGGCCGTGCCACGGCAGTTCCTGGGCGAGACAGACCAAGCCCGTCCGGCTGCCGGCGACCTACCACCGAACCCACGGGATCCGCTATTTCCACGGCTGCTACTCCCTGGCCGATGACCAGCTGTGGGGCGTGACCCGCCGCCGCAAAGGCGGCGATCACACCCTGGCCGCGCTGAAATCCATCCGGGCAGCCCGGCAGGAGGGCTACCGGCTCTACGTCATCCTGGACAACCTGTCCGCGAACAAGACACCCGCCATCCGCAAGTGGGCCGAACGCGCCAACGTGGAGCTGTGCTTCACGCCCACCAGTGCGTCCTGGGCCAACCCGATCGAGGCCCAGTTCGGGCCGCTCCGGACCTTCACCATGGCCGGCTCAGACCACCCCAACCACACCGTCCTGGCCCGGAAACTGCAGCACTACCTGGCCTGGCGCAACGCCCACGCCCGCCACCCCGACGTCCTGGCCGCCCAGCGCCGCGAACGCGCCCGCATCCGCTCCGAACGCCAGCAACGCTGGGGACGACCCAAAACCACCGCCGCCTAACCCAACCGGTGAACGTTTGTGGTCAGCGCACTAGCTAGGTTGACATGTTCCGCTGACCGGGTTGGGATTATGGCTGAGTGATCTTCTCGGTCGTTTACCTGGTCGCGCGCTGCCTGCTCGACTGTCTGATGGTGCTGGCCCGGCGCGATGTGTCCAAGGACGCCGAGCTCCTGGTGCTCCGGCATGAGAACGCGGTGCTGCGCCGCCAGGTCAGCCGGGTCCGCTACCAGCGGGCCGACCGGCTGTGGCTTTCGGCGCTGTCCCGGCTGATCCCCCGGCGCCGGTGGGGTGAGGTGTTCGCGGTGACCCCGGCGACGCTGCTGGCCTGGCACCGGCGGCTGGTCACCCGCAAATGGGATCACTCCAGCCAGCGGCGTCCCGGCCGGCCGTCCACGGCAGC
>JBBRKU010000472.1:0-2684 GCA_038231735.1 Actinomycetales bacterium
AGGTAGCTGCTGCGGGTACGCGTCTCCCGGTGGGCGCCTGAGAACAGCGAAGCCGGAGGGCATGTATAGCTCTTAGCGGCGAGCAGCCAGCATGGCCAGCACCTGCCCGACGACGGCGCTCGTGGTCCCGCCGGACAGATCCAGCGAAAGGTTCTGCCGGTAGTACGGACTTAGATCCAGGCCGACGCCCAGCCCGAAGATCTCCGTGCTGCCGCCGGCTTCCCGTCCGGCCACGACATCGCGCAGGTGGTGTTCCAGATACCGGTCGTCGTTGGTCAGCGCCGTGGCACCATCCATGGGGCTGCCGTCTGAGAGTACCAGCAGCACCCGCCTTTCGGGGGCGCCGACCTGGTCGCCGTTCAGCCGCGCGCACGCCCAGTCCACTGCCTCGCCGTCGACCCCCTCCCGGAACAGGGTCTGCTTCAGCAGCCCGGCAATGCCCGGGCGCGCCCGCCGCCACGGAGTGTCCGCATCCTTGAATACCAGATAACGCACTTCGTTGAGTCGGCCCGGGTACGCAGGCATACCGGCGTTCATCCAGTCTTTCCGGGCCCGGCCGCCATTCCAGGTGGCAGTAGTAAAACCCAAAATCTCGCAGCGCGCCCCAGCCAGCTCCAGGGCGCGAGCAAAAACGTCCACCAGGACGGCCACCGCCCCACAGTGTTCCTTCATGGACCCCGAGCAGTCAACCAGGAAGGTCAGCGTGGCTTCGGTCCGCGCCGCGGTTCTTTCGGTCCGGAACACTCTGCGCTCCGCGGGTGAGGTGACCAGCCGGGCGAGGGTACTGCCGTCGATGCGACCCTCCTCGGCGCCGCTGTCCCAGCCATCCGTGTCGCCGGTCGAGAGCACGGCTCCCAGCGCACGGGCCAGCCGGGGAACATTGATCCCCTGCCTCCGGATGTCATCATCCAGGCGCTGCCGGTATTCCCGCAGCTGCTCGGGACGCACCAGATCGCTGGCAAGGCGCTGCTGGTCGAAGGCGCTGGTGAAAACCCGGTAACCGCCTTCCGCTGCCTCCAGGGAACCGCTGCGCCCGTAGCCGGCGGTGGGCATGCCGTCGTCGTCGTGCTCCTGCTCGAAGAGCAGGGCAAAGGCCGCCGGCCGCGCCCCGGAGCTGATGGCCCCTTCCTCCTGGGCTTCCAGCTGCTCGCACCGGGCGGAGACTTCCTCCGCGATGGCACGGGCGTGCGAGGCAAAACAGGGCTGCGAAAACCGCTGGCGTCGCAGGGCTGCCAGGTGCGTGCCAATACGCGGCACCAGCTCGAAACGGGTCGCTTCGATCAGGTCCTCGACGTCGGCCGGGATAGGTTCTGCGGTGATCCGGGCGCGGCCCACCTGGGCGGCGGTAAAGAGCAGGATCCCCAGCGCCGTGCCGGTCAGGGCGGATGCCTCGAACTCCCGGGTCCACTGCAGGAAACGAAGGTTCAGATTGGCCCGCACGCCCGGCATTGCACTATCGAGCAGCGATTCGGCGCGGAACTGTTCCAGCATCTCAAAGACCAGCTTGGCGGCGGCCGGCCGCGGGCTCAGCTGTTCATGCAGCACCCTGTCACTGTGGCGCAGCCGAAGGGCCATACCGTCAGCCGCACCTCGGAAGGAGTCCGGGCCCCCTTCATCGGAATCCGGGTGCAGATGGGGCGCCGGCATGGGCACGCGGAGGTTCCCCCGGTAGAGAAGCGGGCCACGAAAGTGCAGGCCGCGCTGTCCGCTTAGGGCACGGATGGAGGCGGCACACAGCTCGGCGGTCTGCCTGCTGCGGCGCAGAGAGGCGGATCCCGGTTCCCGAGTCTCCGCCGGGTCGGACAGGGTGGTCATTGGCGGCGTTACGCGAGCGCCGCAGCCGGCTGTGACTCCGTCGACGGCGATGCTGATCGGTCTGGCCTGTCCAGTTCGCGGTCGAAGCAGCGCTGGAAGTACTCGGCCACAATGGGCTGTTCAACCTCGTCGCACTTATTGACGAAGGACAACCGGAACGCCCGGCCCGGGTCGCCGAAGATCTCAATGTTCTCGGCCCAGGTAATGACGGTGCGCGGGGACATCAGCGTGGACAGGTCTCCTACCCGGAAGCCGTCCCTTGTCAGCTTGGCCACGGCCACCATGGAGGCCACCAGCCGGCGGCCGGCCGGATTATCCAGTTCAGGCACCCGGGCCAGCACAATCCCGAGCTCATCCTCCGCAGGCGGATGGTTCAGCGCCGCGACGATGTTCCAGCGGTCGATCTGGGCATGGTTGAGCCGCTGGACGCCGTGGTACATCCCGTTAAGGTTTCCCAGTCCAACCGTGTTGGCCGTGGCGAACAGCCGGAATCCCGGATGCACGTCCAGGACCCTGTTCTGGTCGAGCAAGGTCAGCTTGCCGTCCCGCTCCAGGATCCGCTGGATCACGAACATCACGTCGGGGCGGCCGGCGTCGTACTCATCCAGGATCAGCGCCACGGGCCGCTGGATGGCCCAGGGGACAATCCCTTCCTGGAACTCGGTGACCTGTTTGCCGTCCTTGAGCACCACTGTGTCCCGCCCCACCAGATCCATCCGGCTTATGTGGCCATCAAGATTAACCCGCACGCAGGGCCAGTTCAGCCGTGCTGCCACCTGCTCAATGTGCGTGGATTTGCCCGTCCCGTGGAGCCCCTGGAGCAGCATTCTGCGATTTCGGGTGAAGGCCGCCAGGATGGCCAGCGTGAC
>JBBRKU010000473.1:0-2671 GCA_038231735.1 Actinomycetales bacterium
ACTGCGCGAAGTCGCCTCCACCGTGACCGTCTCCACCTCCACCTCCACCCAGCACGTCCCGCATGATGTTGACGAAGAGACGCAGCTCTCCAACGAGCTGCGCAGCTGGCTGGCCTTCGCGGACCAGAAGGCCGCCGAGGTCGTAACCCTGGCGGGCCTGCTGACGGATCCTGCCGCCGTCGAGCCCGCCGTCGAGCGTGCCACCCACCTGATCGCCTCTCGTGCCGCCGCCGTCGGCGTGAAGCGCGACGACGTCCGGAACCGAACCGCGGCCCTCACCCGTGCCGACTTCAGGCGCGACGACTACGCCACCCGTGCCGCCGTCCAGGAAGCGGAACTGGCCCTGCCGCCGCTGCCGACGACGACGATTGGTTCCTTCCCGCAGACCAGTGAGATCCGCTCCGCCCGCGCCCGGGCGAACAAGGGCGAGCTGACCCAGGACCAGTACAAGGCCCTGATGAAGGACGAGATCCGTCGCGTGGTGGCCCTGCAGGAGGAGATCGGCTTCGACGTGCTGGTGCACGGCGAGCCGGAGCGCAATGACATGGTCCAGTATTTTGCCGAGAACCTGGAAGGCTTCGACGTCACCGTGCACGGCTGGGTCCAGTCCTACGGCAGCCGCTGCACCCGTCCGTCCATTCTCTGGGGCGACGTCACCCGCAGCCACCCCATCACCGTGGAGTGGGCGCGATACGCCCAGTCCCTGACCAACAAGCCGATGAAGGGCATGCTGACCGGTCCGGTGACCATCCTGGCGTGGTCCTTCGTCCGCGATGACCAGCCGCTGGGGGCCACGGCCAACCAGGTGGCGCTGGCCCTGCGCGACGAGATCGCGGACCTGGAGGCCGCCGGAATCCGGATCATCCAGGTCGACGAGCCCGCGCTGCGCGAGTTGCTGCCGCTGCGCGCCGCCGAGCAGGCCGCCTACCTGGAATGGTCCGTCAACTCTTTCCGGCTTGCCACCTCCGGTGCCGCCAACGGCACCCAGGTCCATACCCACCTGTGCTACTCCGAGTTCGGCGTCATCATCGACGCCATCGACGGGCTGGACGCGGATGTGACGTCCATCGAGGCGGCGCGCTCCCGCATGGAGGTCGTGCACGACCTGGAGAGCCACGGCTTTGGCCGCGGCGTTGGTCCGGGCGTCTATGACATCCACTCGCCGCGCGTACCCGGCAAGGCCGAGGTTACCGAACTGCTCGGGACCGCTGTTAAGCATGTGCCGGTCCGCCAGCTCTGGGTCAACCCGGACTGCGGTCTGAAGACCCGTGGCTACCGGGAAACCGAGGAGTCCCTGCGCAACCTGGTGCAGGCGACCAAGGAAGTCCGCGCCCAGCTCGCCTAATCCGCGAACCCCGCGGGTCGGGCCCGTCGAGCCCGACCATACGGTGGTCGGGCTCGCCGCGCCCGTCGCCCGGTGGTTGACCGAGTGAGCTCTGCCAGCGCGTGGAGACGTTGGTGCGCGACGTACCCGGGTCTCCACGCGGCCGTTGCCGGCCGTGGCCGACCACCGGTTGGCGGATGGGCATCCTCCGGTGGTCGACGGAGCCAGCTCTGCCAGCGCGTGGAGACCTCTTGCGAGGAGATGGAGGGCCACGTCAGGCGGCGGAGATGATGATGCGGGCCAGGTTTTTGGCTTCTTTGAGGTCATCGAAGTAGGTGTTGCGGGTCCAGTCATTGGTGTTGGCGCTCTGGTAGGGGTTCAGCATCGTCCGGATGCGGGCGTTGGGGCCGTAGCGGACGTAGGGGATGCCGTCGATCATGGTGGTCTCAAGGATTCCCGCGTGGATCAGGGAATGGTCGGCTGGGCAGAAGCCGGCGAGGTTAGCGATGTCGGTAGGGCCACCACGGGAGTACCAGATGATGTGGTGGATGTCGCACCAGGACGCGGGCCGGTTGCAGCCGGGCCGGGCGCAGCCGCCGTCGCGCACGGACACGGCGCGGCGCTGGGCCGGGGACGCCAGGCGGATGCCCTGGCCAAGTTCCAGTATGGCGCCCTTGGCGTCGAGGACGGCGCGTTCGAAGCTGGCCTCGCAGGCGAGTCGGGCCAGCGTGCCCGAGCTGATGGGGCCGAGCTGGTCCGAGTAGGACGGCGAGGGATCGCGCGGATAGCTGGGCCCTCCCGGTCCTGCGGCCGCGAACGCGGTCGGATTGGTGGACTGGAGTTCACCCTGGCTTCCGGGAACGGCAGGCGCACGCCAGGCGCTGTCGCTTTCCGGTGCCGGGGCTGCGGGCCAGCCGTTTCCAGTAGCAGACCCGGTGGCGCCGAGCCAGTCGGGGTTGCTCTCCGGCTGTGCTGGGACAGGCCAGCCGATTCCAGAACCGGACCCGTTTCCGCGGAGCCAGCCGGTGTCCGGAACGTCACGCCCGGCATCGCCGTTTCCGCGGAGCCAGCCGGTGTTCGGAACGTCACGCCAGCCCTGGCCGGACGTGTCGGCGCCTCCAAATGGCTGCCATTCCGGCTCAGCGGCCGGTTCAGGTTTGGTGACCCGCAAGGATGCCCGTGGCATGTCCGCCGTTTCGTCGGCTGGCTCAGCTTCGGCGGGACTTGAAGTGGACGGCTCCCGTTCTTTGAGTGGCTCGATCTCCGCGGAGCGGACCGGGGCGAACGCGCGCCAGTCGGGTGGCTGGCTCCTTGGCGCCGGGGTTCCCGCCGCGGGCGGTTCGGTTG
>JBBRKU010000474.1:0-2658 GCA_038231735.1 Actinomycetales bacterium
ACTCTGCTCGCTGCATGTGCGCACCTCCAACAACCCGGACACCATCATGGGCTCCTCACTCTTCGGCGATGGAGCCGCCGCCGCCGTTGTCACCGCCCGTGACCTTCCCGCGACCTCGTCCGGCATCAGGCTGGACCATTTTGAAACCGTGCTCACCCCCGTCGGCGAGGAATCCATGGCGTGGAACATCGGCGACGAAGGGTTTGAAATGGTGCTGGGATCCTACGTCCCGCACATCATCGACCAGCACATCGTCGGCGCCCTGGAGCCCCTGCTGGCGCGGGATGCCACCGTCAGCGGCCACCCCTACAGGAACATCCGGCACTGGGGAATCCACCCTGGGGGCCGCGCCATTCTGGACAAGGTGGAGGCTAAGCTCGGGCTCACGGAGGAACAGCTCCGCCCCGCCCGCGAGACGCTGCGCAAATACGGCAACATGAGCAGCGCCACCGTGCTCTTTGTGCTCAAGTACATCCTGGACCAGCCCGCAGGCGAGGATGAGCGCATCTGCGCCATGGCCTTCGGCCCGGGCCTGACCGTGGAAACCGGGCTCTTCACCAAAATCGCTCCGCAGCCGAAGCAGCCGAAAGGGAAGGACCTAAGCAGGAAGGACGATGCGCGGGACGGGGAAAAAGACAACCTGGAACGCACGGAGTGGGACGGTGACCGGGACGCGGCAGCCCAACCGGCCGGCGTCTGAGCCACCCGCATGGGATTCCTGAGTCAGCGGGACACCGCGGCGGTCGAGCAGATGGACCTGCCGGACTGCGATCCCCAACGCCTTGAGCGCACCTACGCCCAGTTCGGCCTGATCAACGCCGCAGTGGCCGGCTGGAGACAGGTCTACCTCCGGCAGCTGCGGCCGCGGTTTTCCGCCACCGGAACCACAACACTGCTGGACATCGGCTGCGGCGGCGGGGACATCGCGCGCGGCCTGGCACAGTGGGCGGCGGATGACGGCCTGGACCTGAGGATCACTGCCGTGGATCCGGACGCGCGCGCGCACAACTACGCCCTCCGCCAACCGCCGGTACCCGGACTCGAATACCGCCGTGTCTTCAGCGCCGATCTGGTCGCCGAGGGACTCACCTTCGACCTGGTGATCTCCAACCACGTGCTGCACCATCTGACCGGGTCCCAGCTGCAGGAACTGATGAAAGACTCTGAGGTCCTGGCCCGGCGCCTCGCCGTACACAGCGACCTGGAACGGAACACGCTGTCCTACGCGCTGTTCTCCGCCGGCACTCTGCCGTTCTTCCACGGATCCTTCATCCGCGGCGACGGCCTGACATCCATCCGGCGCAGCTACACTGCCGCGGAGCTGCGGGCTGCCGTCCGCCCCGGCTGGAGCGTGGAATGGCGCCGGCCCTTCCGGAACCTGTTGGTCTACCACCGGGACCCGTCCGCCGATGCATGACGTCCTGATCGTCGGCGCAGGCCCGGTGGGCCTGTTCATAGCAGCCCTGCTGCTGCAGCAGGGTCTGGACGTCCGGGTGCTGGAGCAGCGCACGGCCCGCAGCACCCACTCCCGCGCCATCGGCATCCATCCCCCGGCGCTGGAAGCCCTGGATTCGGTCGGCGTCAGCGCCGGGCTCCTGGTCCAAGGTGTGCAGATCCGCCGCGGTCTGGCCCGCAGCGGCGGCCGGGACGTCGCCGGGCTTTCCTTCGCCACGGTCTCCGCGACACACCCCTACGTTCTGGCCGTCCCGCAGGAGCGCACCGAATCCGCGCTGGAGACGCGGGTCCGGGAGCTCTCCCCCGAGGCGCTGATCCGCGGCGCGCGGGTCGACTCCATGCACGACGACGGCGGGTACGTCACGCTGTCCGCCGCGCTGAACGGTGGCGCACCTTCCACGGACGGCGCCGCCGGTCCGGCTGCCGGTGGGGCGCCGCGCGACGGAAACCGCGACGAATACCGTGCACGGCTGGTGCTGGCCGCCGACGGCGCCCGTTCAACCATCCGGGATCGGCTGGGCATCCCGACCACCGTCCGGGACTACCCGGATCACTACGTGATGGGCGACTTCGCGGACGGCACAGCCGACGGGCCCGCCGCGGTGCTGTACCTGGAACCCGGTGGGATCGTGGAGTCCTTCCCGCTGCCCGGGAACCTGCGGCGCTGGGTGGTCCACACCGACGGCCCTCTCGGCGAGCCCACCGCGGCCCAGCTCGCCGGTCTGATCCGCGCAAGGACCGGAGCCGCCGTCGACCCGTCCAGCAATACGATGCTGAGCGCCTTCTCGGTCCGCGCCCGGCTGGCCCGCCGCCTGGTCCAGGGCCGCGTGGCCCTTATCGGCGACGCGGCGCACGAGATCAGCCCGATCGGCGGACAGGGCATGAACCTCGGCTGGCTTGACGCCGCCGCCTTCGCGCCGATCATTTGCGCGGCGCTGGAAGGGGCACCGGTGGGCCGCCGACTGCGGACCTTTGAGCGCACCCGGCAGCGGGCCGCGGGCCGCGCCGTCTGGCAATCGCATCTGAACATGGCGCTCGGCCGCCCGCTACCGGCGCCGGTGATGGCGGCCAGGAACCGCGCGGTCGGCTTTGCCTTCAACGCCCATTGGCTGCAGGAAACCGTCGCCCGCCGCTTCACCATGCAGTAGGTGCACCATGCATTAGGTTCACCATGCATTAGGTTCACAATGCACGAGCGCAGCA
>JBBRKU010000475.1:0-2654 GCA_038231735.1 Actinomycetales bacterium
GACGCCGCCGTGGACGCGATCCTGGCCCGGCTCGAGGAGGTCCGCGGCTCGCAGGCCGCCGATCACGAAGCCATTTATGCGTCCATTCATGACGAATTGCTGGCGGAGTTGGATGCGGATCCCCCGGGTCCGGTTCCCGGCCCGGCTGACGGAGCCTAGCCCGTGGCGCGGCTGGATCAGGAGCTGGTGCGTCGTGGGCTGGCCCGCTCGCGCACCCATGCTGCGGGCCTGATTGCCTCCGGGCGGGTCAGCTCGGACGGAACGGTTTTGGCCAAGGCGGCCCTGCAGATTCCGGCGGACCGGGCGCTTATGGTGAGCGACGACGGCGCCCCGCAGTACGTTTCGCGGGCCGGCCACAAGCTGGACGGTGCCCTGGCGGCTTTCCCACAGGTGTCCGTGGGCGGCAAACGGGTTCTGGACGCCGGCGCCTCCACGGGCGGATTCACGGATGTGCTCCTGCGCCGGGGTGCCCGGCAGGTGGTGGCGGTGGATGTGGGGCACGGACAGCTGGTTGCCCAGCTCCGGGAGGACCCCCGGGTCCAGGTGCATGAGGGCCTGAACATCCGCTATATGTCCCCGCAGGACATCGGCGGTCCGGCGGACCTGACCGTCTGCGACCTGTCCTTTATTTCGCTGGCAATGGTCGTCCGGCCGCTGGCAGAGGCCACCAAGGATGGCGGAGACCTGCTGCTGATGGTCAAACCCCAATTCGAGGTGGGCCGGGAGCGGCTGAGCCGGACCGGCGTCGTCGGCTCCGAACAGGAACGACGGCGGGCGGTCAGCCAGGTGGCCGAGGCTGCGGTCAAGGCCGGACTTCAGCTGCGCGGTTTGGCGGTCAGTCCGCTTCCCGGTCAGGATGGGAATGTCGAGTTTTTCCTTTGGGCCGGGCGGAGTATGTCGGTTCCCGGGCCTAAGATCGAGGAGCGGGACGAGCTCGTACGCCGGCTGCTGGCCAGCGTGTGGCAATAGCGTCGCCGCTGCGCCACTACCGTAAGACAAATGGGAAAGCCGACAACGGGTAGCCGACCAGCAGAGAGCAGGGCCATATGAGCAGGCGAGTGTTGATCCTGGCCCACACCGGGCGTGAGGAGTCGATGGCCGCAGCCCTGGAGGTCTGCGCCCAGCTGCACGCTTCGGGGCTGGTGCCGGTGATGTCCAAGGACGAGCTTGCGGACATGTCCGAGGTCCTGGGCGTGATTGACGTTCCCACCGAGATCCTCGATGTGGACGTCTCGCTGGAGGAGATCGAGCTGGTCATGGTGTTGGGCGGCGACGGCACCATCCTGCGCGCCGCGGAGCAGGTCCGTGGCGCGGATGTGCCGCTGCTGGGCGTGAATCTGGGGCACGTTGGCTTCCTGGCGGAGAGCGAACGGGCGGATCTGGCGCAGACCGTCGACTGGGTGGTCCGCCGGGCCTACACGGTCGAGGAGCGCATGACGATCGACGTCACGGTCTGGGTCGAGGGCCGGAAGATTGCCCACACCTGGGCGCTGAACGAGGTGGCCATCGAGAAGGGCAACCGGGAGCGGATGATCGAGGTGGTGACCGAGGTGGATGGCCGGCCGCTGAGCTCCTTCGGCTGCGACGGCATCGTCATGGCCACCCCCACCGGCTCCACCGCCTACGCGTTTTCCGCCGGGGGGCCTGTCGTGTGGCCGGACGTGGAGGCGCTGCTGATGGTTCCGATCAGTGCGCACGCCCTTTTTGCCAAGCCGCTGGTGGTTTCCCCTGGTTCCAAGCTGGCCGTCGAGGTGCTGACCCGGACCGAGGCCCACGGGGTCATGTGGTGCGATGGCCGCCGCACCGTGGACCTGCCGCCCGGCTCGCGCATCGAAGTGACGCGCTCCGACCGGCCCGTGCGGTTGGCCCGTACGCATCAGACGCCGTTCTCCGCCCGCCTGGTGCGCAAATTTGAGCTTCCCATCCAGGGCTGGCGGGGACCCGCCAGCCAGGAACCCGCCGTGAGGACGGCGCCCATTCCTGTGGTCCGTAACCCCAAACCCAAGGCTCCGGTGGCTGCCCCGAGTGCCGGCAGGAGGGCACAGAACACGCCATGATCGAGGAAATCCGTATCCGGGACCTGGGCGTCATCGCGGAGGCGACGCTCACCCTCGGCCCCGGTTTAAGCGTCGTCAGCGGCGAAACCGGGGCCGGCAAGACCATGGTGGTGACCGCCGTCGGCCTGCTGCTGGGCGCCCGCTCCGACGCCGGTGCCGTGCGTACGGGCGCGAAGGCGGCCACTGCGGAGGCCACCGTCCAGCTCCCGCGCTCCCACCGGGCCGTGGCGCGCGCCCATGAGGCCGGTGCCGACGTCGAGGAGTTCGACGGCGGTGCCGAACTGCTGCTGGCCCGCACCGTGGGCGCCGATGGACGCAGCCGTGCGCATGTGGGCGGCCGGCAGGCACCCGTGGGAGTGCTGGCCGAGCTGGGGGAGCAGCTGGTGGTGGTACACGGCCAGTCGGACCAGATCCGGCTCAAGAGCGCCGTTGCCCAGCGGGAGGCGCTGGACAAGTTCGCCGGCGACGCCGATGCGTCGTTTGACCGGAAGACCGAGCAGTACCGGCAGCTCTTCCGGCGCTGGCAGGACGCGCAGGCGGAGCTCGAGGAGTTGCGGCACACCAGCCTCGAGCGGGTGCGTGTAGCCGTATCCCTCC
>JBBRKU010000476.1:0-2652 GCA_038231735.1 Actinomycetales bacterium
GCAGGGAACCCCGGGACGGCAACGTTGGCGAGGATGCCGGAATTGTAGTAAGAATGTCCGTCGTACCAATCGGCGCCGACCTTCAGCAATTCAGCGGACACACTCGGATCGAAGGGCTGCACGGACTCCAGCGACTGGCCTTTGGCCAGGAACGTCACCGTGTGGATCTCGGCAGCGTTTGCGTTCCAGGTGACGGTGTCGCCTGCGTTGATGACAATCTCGGAGGGCAGGAAGGCCATGCCCTGGATCTCCTGGTCCTCCGACTCGGAGCCCACCTGGACTGTCCAGGTACGGGGACTCCAGGTGGACGCGCCGGCGGGACCAGCGAGGGCCACTGGCGTCGCAAGGGCAACCAGGGCGGCAACTATGAATGGCAGTTTGTGGAATTTGGGATGGATTCCCCGAGTACGTCTCATCGGACGTTCCCTTCTTGGACTGTGTTCGGCCAACTCCGGCCGATGTGACACTGTGACCAGTCCACCCTCGCGGGGTTACCCCTCCCAACCTGGTCACTGTTCCTCGGCGGAGGGATCCGCGGGCGCCCGATGCATCAGTGCCGCAGGACCAGCGGGCCCTCGTGCCGGAACTACACCACCGGGGTGGTGCCGGCAGGTTTCGATTCTTGATCCAAGGCGGATTCGCCAACGCGCGCGGTACAGAACGCGCGAAAGTGAAAACGCAATTCTTAGCTTCCTCCTCCGCCCTCTATTTGTCGAGATCACACGAGATCACAGGAGCAGGATCCTTCGGATTACGGCAGCACAGCCACCTGGACAAACGGACAGGAGATGTCGAAGGCGGCGCTGGCGAAGTCGGCGTCGACCTCCCCGTTGAGAAACGCGTAGTTGAAAGCGACGGACGCATCGATGATCAGGTACTGGCCCGGCGGCACGATGGCCTGCTCATAGCGCAGGTCAAAGCCGCGGTAGACGAAGGCTTCCTTCGTGTGGTCGTCGCTAAGCCACCCGTGCGAGTCGACGGCCAGGTCCAGGGCGCGCTGGGTCTGGCCGGGCTGGGAGACGGGGGAGGAGATCGGCACTGTCCAGGTCTGGATGAGGTCGACGGCGGCGTCTGCGCTGAGCTGCGCCTCACCGCCGTCGACCACGCCGCCGCGGGAATGCACGGTGCAGTATCCGTTCAGCACTAAATAGGCGTCCACGGTGACGATCGCATATCCGGCGCGCTGGTTCTGCCAGAGGAAGTAAAAGTGCAGCTCTTCCGTTCCGGCCGCTTCCAGGATGGCGTACTGCCATCCGTTGCCGTAGAGCTTGCCGTCGTAGCTCACCTTGGCCCGACTGTTCCACGGGATGATGCTGGAGGAAGCCAGCTGCAGCTGGTCCGTGGTCCAGATCTCCACCGGGCTGTCCAGTGCCGTGTACTGGATGGCTGCGGGCGGCCCGGGGACGGCCAATGCCTCCAGGGCGGCCTGCCGGTCCTTGACGACGGCGCTCAGCCGGTCCGCCTGGGCAGCGGACTGGCTCATGGCCGCCGCCATGGCGTCGTCGGCACGACGGCGGTTTTCCTCCCGGGCGGTGGCCAGGTCCCGTTCCAGTCCGACGGTGTCAAGGCCTGCCCGGGCCAGGTAGTCGGCGGCCACGGCCCGCGCGGGGGTGGATGCCCCCTGGCATGTCCGCCCTGCCGCCGAGCCGGCCGCGTCCCTCCGGGCATCCCGGACCGCCGCCAGTTCCCGGGCTGCTGCGATAGCCGCCTCAATCTGAGCCTTCTGCGTGGAGCTCATGGGAGCAGCGCCACCTGGACGAAGGGGCAGAGCACGTCGAAGGCGGATCCGGAGAATTCCAGATCGATCGAGCCGTCCTCCAGATCGTAGGAGGCAGCGAGGCCGACCTCGATAACCACCACGCCCTGGGGCGGCACGGCAAGAGAGGTGTATTGGAGGTCGTAGCCGCGGAATACGTCGGCGATTTCGACGTGGGTGAAGTCCCCGAAACCGCCGCAGTCGACGGCGAGGTTCACCGCATGCTGAGACTGGTCCGTCTCGGCGGGAGGCTCAGTGGGTGGCTGGTTCCACCACTGCATTAGACGCAGCGTCGTATCCACCTGCAGGCGGCTGAATCTGGTTCCCGGCAGGATCCCACCGTGCGCCAGGGCGTCGCAGAAGCCGTTGAGGACCAGGAAACCGTCGACGTTGGCGACGACGTACTGGGTCCGTGGGTTTTCCCATAGGAAGTAGAAGTTCAGTTCCTCGTGGCCGGTCAGCTCGGTGCCGCCCGAGCTTCCGACGTGCAGGTTTATCTTCGCCCGGCTGTTCCACGGCTCGATCTGATATGAGTCCAGCGCCATGCCGTGCGAGGGCCAAATGAGGAAGGGGGTGTCCAGAGCGAAGTATTGCACCGGATCCGCCGCCAGCAGCTGTTCCAAAGCAGTGCGCCGGTCCTCGATGGCGCGGCCGGCGGCTTCCTTGGCCTGAGCCGGCCGGTTGGCCGCCGCGGACCGTTGCCCCTCAACAAACTGGGCAGCCTCGGAGCGGCTCTCGGCCAGCAGGGCCTCAAACCTGTCGCCGTTCCAGCCGGTCCGGGCCAGGGCGGCAGCGAAAATTGCTTCGCGTTGCCTTTCCAGACGCCCGATGGCAGCAACCTGGCCAAAGGAGGCGGTGGGATGGCTGCGGTTTGTCTCCGGGATGTCCCTGGCAGC
>JBBRKU010000477.1:0-2647 GCA_038231735.1 Actinomycetales bacterium
CACCGCCACTGGTAATCGCTTACGCACTTGCCGGAACGATGAACGTTGACATGCTTGAGGATGCGCTGGGCAACGACGAATCAGGGGAGCCGGTCTACCTGCGGGATATTTGGCCCTCCAGCCAGGAGATTGAGGAGGTGGTCAGCAACGCCGTTCAGCCGGAGATGTTCACCGCAGGCTACGCCAACGTCTTCGATGGGGATCAGAACTGGCGTAACCTGCGGATTCCAAGCGGCGACATGTTTGCCTGGGATGAGGCGTCAACGTATGTGCGCAGACCCCCATATTTCGACGCGATGCCGCGCCAGCCACAACCCCTGACGGACATTTCCGGAGCCCGTGTGCTTGCCCTGTTGAGTGACTCGGTGACCACGGACCATATTTCGCCTGCCGGGGCCATCAGGAAGGACTCGCCCGCCGGCCGATACCTGATGGAACTGGGCGTGCAGCCCGGAGACTTCAACTCGTACGGCTCCCGCCGCGGCAACCATGAGGTGATGATCCGGGGCACCTTCGCCAACATCCGCCTGCGCAACCAGATGGTACCCGGCATCGAAGGCGGATTCACCCGTCACCTGCCTGACGGGGAACAGCTGAGCATCTTCGACGCATCCACGAAATACCTCGCGGACAATGTCCCGCTGATCGTTATCGCCGGCGCCGAATACGGTTCGGGATCATCCAGGGACTGGGCGGCCAAGGGCACACTGCTGCTGGGCGTCAAAGCCGTGCTGGCCACCTCATTCGAGCGCATTCACCGCTCCAACCTGATCGGCATGGGCGTTCTGCCACTGCAGTTCAGCCCGGGTGAGAGCGCCGATAGCCTTGGCCTTACCGGCGAAGAGGTATATGCCATCACCGGGCTGGCCGGAGCGGCTGAGATCCCGAAACAGGTCCGGGTGCGCGTCGAATGGGACGGAAAATCCCGGGACATCACAGCAGTAGTGCGGATCGATACTCCCGCGGAGGCCGCCTATTTCCAGAACGGCGGAATCCTGCAGTATGTCCTACGTCAGCTCCTTTCCACAACGGCATCGAATACGGCATGATGGGCGCCCATCCTCAGCGCTGCCCTAGATTCCCGGTTCTTGTCCCGGCATCTAGATGAATTCGCGGACAGGGCACTGTCAGCGATGCGCAAGCAGTTCGGCGGGCACGACGAGAAACCCTCAGCCTGTTCGACATCGATGGGACCCTGGTCCACAGCGGTGGCTCCGGGGCCAGGAGCTGGTCGTGGGCCTTTGACCAGCTGCACTGAGTTGCCGCCGACATCGGCGAGCACAGCTCCGCTGGGGAGACCGATCCACAAGTGGGCAGGGCACCGTTCCGGGCCGTACTCGACCGTGACCCTAGCACCTAGCCACGAGGAAAACTGGCGGTCCCGCGGGATCGTGAGGGCACCTTCGTGCCCCGGCTGATCCCCAAGGGATCACGGTGTACCGGCGGGCTCGATGACATGATCATCAGCCTCTACGCCGGCGGCATGACAATCCGGGACATCGCGCACCACCTGGAATCCACCATGGGTATCAACCCGCCAAGTATCGGCGGAACATCCAGTCTGGCGCCAGCACGGCGGGATGCATTCCCCTCGACATCGATCTCGACAGGCTCGATCGGCGGGTGGGCCCGATCCCGACAGGCCCGATCCCGGCGGGCCCGATCCCGACAGGCCCGATCACCGGCCCAGGAGCTTCGCCGCCGCCTTGGCCTCCAGCACCTTCAGCGCCGCGGCATCCACCCGCGCCGCGAAGGCCGGGTCGGCGGCGGCCCGCTCCATCATGCCCTGGTACAACTGCGGCAGAATCTTCTGGTCGGTGCACAGCGCCATGGTGCCGCCGGCGGCGATGAAGTTCGACGCCCGGTGCGCCGGCAGGAACGGCGAGAGCTGGACGGCATCGCAGATGTCATCGGAAATGATGATGCCGTCGAAACCCAGGTCGCCGCGGATCATGTCCTGCACGATGACGGGGGAAAATGGCGCCAGATGGTCCGGGTCGATGGCCGGATAGATGGCATTGGCCACCATCACCCAGCGCACGCCGGACTTGACCGCGTCCCGGAACGGAGCAATGTACGGGTCGTGCCGCGTCGTGGTGCCGTCCGTGACGTCGGTGTTGGTGTCCGTGTTCTCGGTGACGCGGCCCAGTCCCGGAAAGTGCTTCACGGCCGGGGCCACGCCGGCCGCCGCCATCCCGAGGGCAAACGCGACGCCGTGGCTGGAAACGGCCTCCGGCGTGTAGCCGTACTCGCGCTGGTAGTGGCCGATCGGAATGTTGCTGGGCGCGAAGGCAGCCCCGGGCACCGTGTCCAGCACGGGCGCCAGGTTCACGTTCACACCGACGGCGGCCAGCTCGCTGCCCCAGACCTGGGCATCGGCGTGCAGCTGCCCAGGATCAATCGCGCCCTGCCCCAGCGCGGAGGGCATCGGCGAGAAGCCTGGCCCGTTGAGGATCTGCACCTGCCCGCCCTCCTGGTCCGTGGCGATGAACTGCGCGACGCCACCGGTCGCCGCCGCGGATACCTGCGCCTTCAGCTGCCCGACGACGGCGGCCGCGGCACTGGCGCCGGCCTGGCTGCGGCCCTTCAGGAAGACGTTGCCAACGTGGTAGCTGGTGAGCGCGGCCAGCGTAGCCGCGTCCGGCCC
>JBBRKU010000478.1:0-2644 GCA_038231735.1 Actinomycetales bacterium
CTGCGGACCACGGTCGCCTCGTCCCCGTTGCCCGTGGCGAGTGCCGCCAGAGCCGCCGCAAATCCCGGGTCCGTGCCGCCGTCGTCGTCCTCGAAGTTGTTGTACTTCGCGTCCGGGGGAAGCTCGCGGCCCTGCCAGGGCCGGCCCGCGGAATCAGCGGGACCGCCGGCGCCAGCCAGCGCCGCGGCGATGTGGCCGGGCAGCTGCCATTCCGCTGAATCGCTCATGCGGCCTAGCGCCGTCCGGCCACGTCCAGGGCCTGCGGCAGCGTGAAGGCGCCGGCGTAGAGTGCCTTGCCCACGATCGCGCCCTCCAGACCCAACGGCACCAGCTCGCGCAGATCCTTCAGGTCCTGCAGGCTGGAGATGCCGCCGGAGGCCACGACGGGCTTGCCGGTGCGCCCCAGCACCTCGCGCAGCAGTTCAACGTTGGGTCCGCGCAGCGTCCCGTCCTTGGTCACGTCGGTGACCACGTAGCGCGCGCAGCCGGCGTCCTCCAGACGGGCCAGCACCTCCCAGAGGTCGCCACCCTCCTTGGTCCAGCCCCGCGCCGCCAGCGTGGTGCCGCGGACGTCGAGGCCGACGGCGACCTTGTCGCCAAAGCGCTCGATGGCGCGCGCCGTCCACTCCGGATTCTCCAGCGCGGCGGTGCCCAGGTTCACGCGTTCGGCGCCGAGCTCCAGCGCCCCCTCCAGGGAGGCATCGTCGCGGATGCCGCCGGAGAGTTCAACCCTGACGCTCAATTCCTTCACCACCGCGCGCAGCAGCTCCAGGTTCGATCCGCGTCCGAAAGCGGCGTCCAGATCCACCAGATGGACCCATTCGGCGCCGTCGTTCTGCCACGCCAGCGCGGCATCCAGCGGCGCGCCGTAGCTGGTCTCGCTGCCGGCCTCGCCCTGCACCAGGCGGACGGCCTGGCCGTCCGCGACGTCGACGGCGGGCAGCAGTTCAAGGATGGGGGTGTCAGGGTTGGTCATCGGAGGTCCTCAGGCGGTTCGGGTGATGGAAAGAGCTGCGGCGCCGAGATCCATGGCCGGCTGGTTCACGCCGGGCAGGGTCAGCAGGTAGGCGGCCACCAGGGACATGGCGGCCAGCGAGACAAAGGAGACGGACACCCAGCGCGGTTTCTTCTGCTGGTGGAAGGAGATGGCGCCGCCCACCAGCAGTCCGCCCAGTCCCATCAGCAATACAGACCACATTCAGGCCACCGCCTTCCGAAGCGAGTCGACCCAGTTCTTCAGCAGCCGGGCGCCGGCGTCGCCGGACTTCTCCGGGTGGAACTGGGTGGCGCACAGCGGACCGTTCTCCACGGCCGCGATGAAGGGTGCGCCGTGCTCGGACCAGGTGACGAGGGGCGGCTTCATCAGCGGCTGGGAGACATCGAAGTCCCACTTCTGCACCCCGTAGGAGTGCACAAAGTAGAAGCGCTCGTTCTCCACGCCAGCAAAGAGCATGGAGCCCTCCGCGACGTCGACGGTGTTCCAGCCCATGTGCGGGACCACCTCCGCCGGGAGAAGTTCCACGGTGCCGGGCCACTCCCCCATCCCGGGCTCGCTGTTTCCGTGTTCCACGCCCTCTTCAAAGAGAATCTGCAGCCCCACGCAGATGGCCAGGACCGGCCGGCCGCCGGCTACCCGGCGCCCGATCAGCCGCACGCCGTCCACATCCTTGAGCTCCTTCATGACGGTGGCAAAAGCGCCCACGCCCGGGACCACCAGGCCGTCGGCGTTCAGCGCATCCTCCGCCTTGGCGCTGAGCGTCACTTCGGCCCCGGCACGCTCCAGGGCGCGGACGGCGGAGCGGATATTGCCGGATCCATAGTCAAGGACCGTCACGGTCGGCCTGGTGCCGGTCACAGGCTGCCCTTCGTGGACGGGATGCCCTCAACCCGGGGATCCGGCTCGACGGCGGCGCGCAGGGCGCGCGCAAAGGCCTTAAACTGGGCCTCCACAATGTGGTGCGGATCCCGGCCGGCGATGACGGTCATGTGCAGGCAGATCTGCGCGTGCAAGGTGATGGCCTCGAAGACATGCCGGGTCAGCGAACCGGTGAAGTGGCCGCCGATCAGGTGGTATTCCTGCCCGGCCGGCTCCCCTGTGTGCACCAGGTAGGGGCGTCCGGAAACGTCGACGACGGCGTTGGCCAGGGCTTCGTCCAGCGGCACCGTGGCCTCCCCGAAGCGCCGGATACCTGCCTTGTTGCCCAGTGCCTGGCGCAGGACCTCACCGAAGGTGATGGCGACGTCTTCCACCGTGTGGTGGACGTCAATGTGGGTGTCCCCGCTGGCCTTCACCGTCAGGTCGATGAGCGAGTGCTTGGACAATGCCGTAAGCATGTGGTCATAGAAGGGCACCGAGGTGTCGATATTGGAGACTCCGGTGCCATCCAGGTTCAGCTCCACCAGCACGGAGGACTCGCTGGTGGCCCGCTCCAACCTTCCGGTTCGGTCGGCGGTTCTCTGGCTGTTCTCGCTCATGGCGGGCGGTCCTTATCTGGGCTGATGAATCTCTCCCTGCCAATTCTAAGAGAGCCGGGCGCTCACGCCGAACCGGTCGAAACGTCAGCGCCCCAGAAGGTCCGCCAACCGGTCCAGGAAGGCCGACGTTTCCGCTTCCGTTCCGGCTGTGACGCGCAAGTGGCCGGGA
>JBBRKU010000479.1:0-2633 GCA_038231735.1 Actinomycetales bacterium
CGGTAATGGTGGTCACCGAGCCGGCAACTCCCACGACCCGCTCAATCTGCTCCAGCGGCAGGGTGGCCAGAACCTTCGTCAAGTGGTCTTCAACGTCCGCCACCGCGGCCGCAATCTCGGCCGCCGTCGGCGGATCGCTGCGCAGGTACCGCTCGGTAAAGCGCACACAGCCCATATCGGTGCTCAGGGCCGCCTTCACGCCGTGCCGGTTGCCCGCCACAAACTCCGTGCTTCCGCCGCCCAGGTCCACCACCAGCACCAGCGGCTCCCCCAGCGCCGGGAGCACGCTCGCTGCGCCGTCGAAGGACAGCGCCGCTTCCTCGTCGCCGCTGACCACCTCGGGCTCCACGCCCAACCGGTCCCGGATCCCGTCGACAAACACCTTGCGGTTCTGCGCATCCCGGGTGGCGGAGGTGGCGACAAACCGGACCGCTTCGGCACCATTGGCGCGGATCAGCTCGGCATAGTCCTCGGTCGCGGCAAAGGTCCGCTCCAGCGCCTCGTCCGCGAGCCGGCCGGTGGCGTCGACACCCTGGCCCAGCCGGACCACGCGCATTTCCCGGTGCACATCGGTGAGCGAACCGCCGTCGTCGATGTCTGCAATCAGCAGGCGGATGGAATTGGTTCCGCAGTCAATGGCGGCTACGCGCATGGCGGCCCTCCTTCTTCGGTGCAGAGTCGGCCCGTTTTTGGTGCGTGCTCAACGCCGCTCAGTCCTGCTTCAGGTGTTTGACATGCCGGCTCAGGTCCTTGGAGGGGACCGGGGCGGTGACATCCCAGGCGCCGTCGCAGTAGCAGCGGTCCTCGGTCCACCACTCGGCGATGCGCTCGACAGTCTCATCGCCCAGCGGGTTGACTCTCGGTCCGGCCGCCAGCGCGTGGCCCACCAGCACATGCAGGCACTTGACCCGGGTCGGCATGCCGCCGGCCGAGATACCGTCGATCTCCGGTACCGGCCCGGTCCCGGCCCGTTCGCCGATCTCCGACCTCGCCCGCAGGTACGCCTCATGGGCGCCCCGGTAGGCGGACGCCAGTTCCGGATCGGCCAGCAGCCGCTCGCTCATCTCGGTCATCACGCCGGCGGCCTCCAGCCGGGACACGGCGGCGGTGATCACGGGGTGCGTGAGGTAGAAAGTGGTCGGAAAGGGAATGCCGTTTCCCAGCCGCGGAGCGGTCGCGGCCACCAGCGGATTCCCGCAGACACAGCGGGCAGGGATTTCGACGACGTCGCGCACCGGCCGGTTCAACTGACGGCTGAGCGTGTCAAGATCCTGCTGCGAGGCAGCGTGCCCCGGCGCGGATGCGGCCTGGGAGGCTGATATAGTCACCGCGTCCTTCCTGCTTGTCGGTTGTGGGTGTTGTTTGGTTGCCGGTCGGTTTTGGCTGTGCCGGTCGGTCTGCCTACTCGGTGGCGGATCGTTTGATGGACAGCCAAAGGCCGTCCACCCAGGGCAGATTCCCGGGATTCGCGCCGCTGCCCGCGGTGGTTCCAGGGTTGCCGGAATCCTGCGGTGCAGCTGAAGTTCCGCCCCCGCCGTAGACCCAGTAACCCGTTTCCCCAGGCATCATCATATTAACCCGGTCACGGGCCTGTTGTTTCACGTAGGCCGGATCGTCCCAGCGGGACAGCTCGGTTAACAGACCCGTCTGCTGCTGTTTTTTGGCTTCGATGTCCTGCTGCAGGGCGGTGATTTCGGAGCGCTGCTGCAGAAAGGTCCGCACCGACGGCGCCAGCAGCAAGGTGATGGTCAGCAGGACGACGGCGAGAGCCAGCAGCCGTCCGGAAAAGGCCTTGGCGGGAATGGGGCGCAGTTCCGGGTGGGCCGCGGCGCCCTTGGCACCTGCCGTCGTCGCCCCTGACTTTGGGCCGGACTTTGGGCCGGTGCCGGGACCACGGACGCCGGATCCCTTGCGGCGCGCACCGGCGGCGATAGAGCGGGCCGCCGCGAAAGCCGACCGCTTCGCCTCAGCGTCCCCCGCTTTAGGGTCCGCCTCATTAGTGTCCGCCGCCGGGCTGCTCCCGTTGAGCGGGCCGGAGCCCGCACCCGGCCGCTCGGCGACGACGCCGTCAGCGGTCGGCGATGCTGCGGCATCCGGCTCGTGGACCTTTGCGCCGCCGGCAGGGTGTGCGCGGGGCACTTTGGGACGACGGGTGGCCATGGTTCTCCTGTACTTCTTCGGCGGTGCAATCCCGGGACTGGCTAAGGCTCTCTTTTCACTTTAGCCAGTCCCGGCTGCATACTAGGCCGTGAAACGCGGAAAGGCGCCCGATCCGGCATAGCGGGCAGCGTCGTCGAGCTCTTCCTCGATGCGCAGCAGCTGGTTGTACTTGGCGACGCGCTCGGAGCGGGCCGGCGCGCCCGTCTTGATCTGCCCGGCGTTGGTGGCCACGCAGATGTCCGCGATGGTGATGTCCTCGGTCTCGCCGGAACGGTGCGAGGTGATGGTGGTGTAGCCGGAGCGCTGGGCCAGCGACACGGCGTCGAGCGTTTCGGTCAGGGTGCCGATCTGGTTCACCTTCACCAGCAGCGAGTTGGCCGTCTTGGTGTCAATGCCGCGCTGCAGCCGCTCCGGGTTCGTCACGAACAGATCGTCGCCGACGATCTGGACCTTGTCCCCGAGCGAGGCTGTCA
>JBBRKU010000480.1:0-2628 GCA_038231735.1 Actinomycetales bacterium
CCAACTGCGCCTGCAGCAGCGAGTACAGCGGCGTGGCCAGGTTGGCCCCGACCAGCAGCGTGAAGATGACGACGCTGGCCAGCACCAGCCGCGCGGTGACCGAGGCATCCCAGCCCGGACGCGTTGCCAAAGCCGTGGCCGGGCGCATCCGCAGTTCGCTGAAGACCGTCATGGCAGCTCGTTTCTCTTCTGGCTGGCGCACATCGTCATCACGGCGCAGAACTGTACTATTTCCTCTATAGAATGAGGTCCTGCGGGACGATTGACCGTGAAGATAAGACACAATTGATCGTTATGATCAATTGTTGCGGCAGACATAAAGCGGGAGTGATCGGGATGAGCAAACTGGATGCCCTGGACCTGAAGCTGCTGCTGGAGCTGGTCCGTGATCCACGCGCGCAGATCGGCGAGCTGAGCGAGAACCTGGGCGTCGCCCGGAACACGGTGCAGACGCATATCAAGCGCCTGCTCCGCTCCGGCACGCTGCGCAACGGCGGACGCGAGGTGGATCTTGCCGCGATAGATTATGACGTCGTCGCCTTCGTCACGATCGAGGTGACGCACCGCGAGCTGGACGGGGTCATCGCCGCCCTGCGCAAGCAGCCGCAGGTGCTGGAGGTGTACGAGATTTCCGGCCGCGGGGACGTCTGGTGCCGGCTGGCGGCGACGGACGTCCACCATCTGCAGAATGCGCTGCGGGCTCTGCTGCGGATCCGCGGCGTGATCCGCACCGAGACCTCACTGGCGCTGCACGAGCACATCCCGTACCGGGTCCAGCCGCTACTGGGCGGGATGGCCACGCAGGACTAGATCCGGCACGTGCCGCGCGGCACCAGGTGCGACGGAATGCCCCCTGGACTGCGGATAATAAGGCAGTGACTATTATCGACAACGCGGTTTACGTCAACGGACTGCGCACCGCCGACCCGACGAGCCTGGAACAGACCTACGAGACGCTGGCCGCCCGCGGCGGGATAGCGTGGATCGGCATGTACCGCCCGACCAAGGAGGAAATGTCCTCCGTGGCCAACGAGTTCGGGCTCCACCCGCTGGCTGTGGAGGACGCGATCAAGGCGCACCAGCGGCCGAAGATGGAACGCTATGACAGCAACCTGTTCACGGTGCTCCGCCCCGCGCGCTACGTCGATGAGCTGGAAGTGGTGGAGTTCGGCGAGCTGCACATTTTTACCGGCGACGACTTTGTAATCACTATCCGGCATGCCGAGACGGCCGGCGTGGCCCGCGTGCGGCACCGGCTGGAGCAGAATCCGGAGCTGCTGGCCCGCGGCCCGGAGGCGGTGCTGTACGCACTGCTGGACCAGGTGGTGGACGACTATGCGCCCGTCGTCGCCGGCCTGGAAAACGATATTGACGAGATCGAGGACCAGCTTTTTGCCGGCGACCCCGGCGTCTCGCGCCGCATTTACGAACTCTCCCGCGAAGTGATCCAATTCCAGCGGGCCATCCATCCG
The DNA here is from genome assembly GCA_038231735.1 of Actinomycetales bacterium. Classification (GTDB taxonomy): domain Bacteria; phylum Actinomycetota; class Actinomycetes; order Actinomycetales; family Micrococcaceae; genus Arthrobacter_M. The sequence goes on from JBBRKU010000480.1 coordinate 1,473, forward strand.
CTCACCGAGATGATGGCCTCGCTCAAGGGCGGCTTCTCCAAGTACGGCGTGGACATTGAGCTGCAGCGCTACCTGCGCGACGTCCAGGACCACGTGCACAATGTCACGGCGCGGGCCGATTCCTTCCGCCAGCTGCTGCAGAATGCTCTCACCGTGGACGGCACGCTGACCACCAACCGGCAGAATGAGGCCAGCGCGGCGCAGAACGAGGAGATCAAGAAGATTTCCTCCTGGGCTGCCATCTTCTTTGCACCGTCCTTCGTGGCCTCACTCTACGGGATGAACTTCCACATCATGCCCGAACTCTCTTGGGATTACGGCTACCCCTATGCCATCGGCCTGATGGCCGTCCTGTGTGCCCTGATGTACGTGATTTTCAAGCGCAAGAAGTGGCTGTAGCCGCGGCGGTTATTGGGGCGTCCGACGACGGACGGCCGGGAAAGGCTGCCGGGCTGGCCTCACCCCTGGTAGACATCTCGGCGGTGCCCGAGCGTTACGACAACCACCAAAAACACGTCATCGACCACGATGTAGATAATCCGGTAGTCCCCAACACGGACCCGTAGCCCGTCCCGGCCTTGCAGGGAACGGGCCCCGGGGGGCCGCGGGTCCTCGGCGAGTAGCGCAATGGCGCCCTGGATTCGGTGACGGACGGACGGGTCCAGTTTCCGCAGTGCCCTCGCCGCAACGGGACGCACCTCGATGCGGTACCGGCTCACCTGCCGGTCACACCCATCCGAGGTCTGACTTCACCTGGTCCCACGGAATGTTCGGGCCTTCCTCGGCCATCGCGGCGTCGAAGGCGGCCACATCCTCGGCATCCTCCAGCGCATCCATCATCTTCTCGTACTGCTCGGGGCTGATCAGCACGGCCGCCGGCCGGCCGTAGCGCTCCAAAAATACCGCTTCTGTCCGGGCTGTCTCGACCGCCACGAGCAGCTTCTCCCGGGCGGCGCTGATATTCATGGTTGCCATGGATAAATTGTACGACTTAGTGCCCAACTTGTACAAGATGTCGACCAGACTCATCAATAGTGCTCGCGAGATGGGGTGCGTGCCTCATTTGAGAAACGCTCGCGTAAATCACGGGCCGCCACGGGCACGGCGGTGACGATGAGGGATGGGCCTGTCGATGGGTACGCGTAGGGAAATCACG
>JBBRKU010000481.1:0-2622 GCA_038231735.1 Actinomycetales bacterium
AGGGCCTGACCGGTGAAAACCTGGTTGAGCTGCTGGAAATGCGTCTGGACGCCCTGGTTCTGCGCTCCGGCTTTGCCCGCACCATCGCGCAGGCCCGCCAGCTGGTTGTGCACCGCCACATCATGGTCGACGGCGCCCGCGTGGACCGTCCGTCGTTCCGCGTTGCCGAAGGCCAGCTGGTGCACGTGCACCCGCGCAGCGAGACTATGGTCCCGCTGCAGGTTGCCGCCGCCGGTGCGCACCGCGACGTTCTGCCGATCGTTCCGGCCTACCTGGACGTCAAGCTGGAAGGCCTCCAGGCCCGCCTGGTCCGCCGTCCGAAGCGCTCCGAGGTCCCCGTGACCTGCGAAGAGCAGCTGGTCGTGGAGTTCTACGCACGCTAGGACTTCCTGCGTGCCGGTGCTCCACCGAGCACCAGAACCTGAATACGAAGCAGCCCGCGGCAAGCGCCGCGGGCTGCTTTGTAGGTAAGGTACTCAGGGAGCACGACGACATTCGAGACCACAAGAAAAGAGGCGGCCGACTATGACCGGTGGAGATATTGCGGGCCTGATCGCGGCAGGTGTATTTGCCGTGTTGGTGGCTATTCTGGCGGTACCGATTTTCAAATTGGGACACGTCTTTGATGAAGTCCGCAAGACCATCGAATCGATCAGCGCGGGCACCACGCCCCTGATTGATGAGGTCACCGCGACGGTCTCGACGACCAACCAGCAGCTGCAGAAGGTCGACGGCATCTCCAACAACGTCTCGGACGCGACGGCGAACATCTCGGCGCTCTCTTCCTTGGTTGCCGCAACCGTCGGCTCGCCGCTGATCAAGGTGGCAGCGTTCTCCTACGGCGTCCGTTCCGCGTTCGCGGGCCGGCGCAGCAGCAAGTCCCGCCACTCCCGCGGCCGGTGACGTCGCCGCCCGCAGATAGACCTGTAGACCAAGGAGTTGCAAGGACATGAAGAAGATTTTCTGGCTGGGCATCGGCATCGCCGTCGGAGCCATTGCCGTGCGCAAGATTTCGGCCACCCGGGCGGCGTTGGGGCCGGAGGGCCTGAACCGGACGGTCGGCCGGCTCAGCGACAGCATCCACAACTTTGCCGACGCCGTCCGCGAGGGCATGAATGAGCGCGAATCGGACCTGCGCGTGGCCCTGGGCGTCGATCAGCCCGCGGACGCTGCCCTCAGCCGCACGGGCCGCCGCTAAGGCGACGGCGTAAACCTCTACCTGCCGGGGCTGCACCCGCGTCGGGTCCGCACAATGGACCGGCGCGCCAAGAACCCGGGCACTAGACTTAAGAGTTTCCACACAACCTAGGATTTTCCACACGAGGGGTTAGCCACGTTCATGAAGTCGCACGAAATAGCACGCCGTTGGGTTGAGTTCTTCACCAACCGGGGCCACACGGCCGTGCCTTCGGCGTCGCTGGTCTCCAGCGACCCGTCCCTGCTGTTTACCGTCGCAGGCATGGTGCCCTTCATCCCGTACCTGACCGCCCGTGAGGAAGCGCCCTACAAGCGGGCCACGAGCGTGCAGAAATGTATCCGTACCGGTGATATTGAAGAGGTCGGCAGGACCGCCCGGCACGGCACGTTCTTCCAGATGTGCGGCAACTTCTCCTTCGGGGACTACTTCAAGGAAGAAGCCATCGGCTTCGCCTGGGAGCTGCTGACATCCAGCGTGGAAGACGGCGGCTACGGCCTGCCCAAGGCCCGGCTCTGGGTCACCGTCTACCAGGACGACGACGAGGCGGCGCGGCTGTGGGAGAAGGTGGCCGGCCTGCCGCAGGAGCGCATCCAGCGGATGGGCATGAAGGACAACTACTGGTCCACCGGACAGCCCGGCCCGGCGGGGCCGTGCTCGGAGATCTACTACGACCGCGGTCCCGCCTACGGCCAGGACGGTGGCCCGGCCGTGGATGACACGCGCTTTATTGAGATCTGGAACCTGGTCTTCATGCAGTACCAGCGCGGCGAGGGGACGTCCAAGGACAATTTCGAGATCCTGGGCGAACTGCCCAAGAAGAACATCGACACCGGCCTGGGCCTGGAGCGGCTGGCGCTGATCCTGCAGAACGTGGAGAACTTCTACGAAACGGACCAGGTGCGCCCGGTCCTGGACATGGCGGCCAAGCTCTCCGGCAAGGACTACACCAGCGCCGAAACCGAGGACGATCCGCACCACACGGACGACGTCCGGATGCGCGTGGTGGCGGACCACATCCGTTCGGCCCTGATGCTGATGGCAGACGGCGTCACCCCCACCAATGAGGGCCGCGGCTATGTGCTGCGCCGCCTGATCCGCCGTGCCGTGCGCGCCATGCGCCTGCTGGGCGTGGAGCAGGCCTGCCTGCCGGAGCTGCTGCCGGCCTCCCGCGACGCCATGAAGGGCGCCTACCCGGAGGTGGAGGCGGACTTCGAGCGGATCAGCCGGATCGCCTACGCGGAGGAGAAGGCCTTCCTGCGCACCATCGCCAGCGGTACCGCGCGGCTGGAGGAGGCCGTTGCCGAGTCCAAGGCGGCTCGCAAGCCGCTCTCCGGCGCGGACGCCTTTGCCCTGCATGACACCTACGGGTTCCCGATCGATCTGACGCTGGAAATGGCAGGTGAAGCGGGGCTGGCCGTGGATGA
>JBBRKU010000482.1:0-2618 GCA_038231735.1 Actinomycetales bacterium
CAACGCTTCCTTGCCGGTCTTGGAAACCCATACCGGCGGAATCTCGGCCTCGGCCGAAAATGTCACGAAAACCTGTTCGCCGTCCGCGCAACGGTATTCAACACGCTGGCGGGGTGCCGGTTCAACGCCGGATTCAGTTTCCATGCTCTGGGCGCCCAGACGCATACCCCGAAGGCTGCGATCGCTCATGACTTCTCCCTTATACTTGTGCGGATCTGCCGCTGCACGGCAAATTCCGCTCCCGCCACCGCAGGAGGGTGGTCCTCCCCGCGCGGCTTTCTACGACGACACTAAATCCAACGCGCTGCCTCGGACAATTGTTCCATGCCGGGCAGGCCTCGCTGGCCGCCGCCGTGGCTGGACGAAAGTCCATTATAGCGTCAGGCGCCGGATATTGACTGAACGGATTTTACCGAGTCAATTGCGTAACCAGGCAGTTCAGCGGGTGGCGCTCAGCTGCTGGCGGCTGAGCGCGGCGTAGGTTCCGCCGGCGGCGAGCAGCTCCTCGTGGGTGCCGGCCTCGGTGAGCCGGCCCTGTTCCAGCACAAAGATCCGGTCCGCGCCGATGATGGTGGAGAGCCGGTGGGCAATCGCAATGGTGGTCCTCTGGGCCATGACCGCTTCCAGCGCGGCCTGGACCAGGCGTTCGCTGGTGGTGTCCAGGGCGCTGGTCGCCTCGTCCAGGATCAGCAGCGGCGGATTCTTCAGCACCACCCGGGCAATGGCGAGCCGCTGCTTTTCGCCGCCGGAGAGGCGGTAGCCGCGTTCGCCCACCACAGTCTGGTATCCGGCGTCGAAACTCAAGATGCGGTCGTGGATGTTGGCCACCTTGGCGGCCGCAACAAGCTCCTCGCCCGTGGCGTCGGGTTTGGCATAGCGCAGGTTCTCGGCGATCGTACTGTGGAACAGGTAGGTCTCCTGAGTGACCATGCCGATGCTCTGGTGCAGGGATTCCATGCTCAGATCCTGGATGTCGGTCCCATCGAGCCGGATGGCGCCGCGGGTGGCCTCATAGAGCCGGGGGATCAGGTAGGAGAGCGTGGTTTTGCCGGCTCCGGAGGGCCCGACGAACGCGGCAAACTGCCCGGGCGCAATCTCCAGGCTCACATCGTGCAGTGCCCAGCTGACGCCGTCATCGGCACTCCTTCCGTCGCTTCCGGGGCCGACGACGACGGACCCCGACGTGCCGCCGTCGTCGTTGTGGCGCGTCGGGGTGTAGCTGAAGTAGATGTGGTCCAGCGTCAGCCCACCTCGGACGGTGGCCGGGTCCAGCGTGCGGGCACCGGGCCGGTCCACAATCCCGGGCTGCAGATCCAGGTATTCAAAGATGCGGGCAAAGAGGGCCTGGGAGGTCTGTACATCCAGCGAGACGCGCATCAGGGACAGGATCGGCATGCTCATCCGGGCCTGCAGCGTGGTGAACGCCACCAACGTTCCGGCGGTGATCGGCCAGCTTTGGGTGAGCAGCCAGCCGGCCACCAGATAGACAATGGCCGGGGTGATGTTCATGAAGATCTGCACTGCGCCGAAGAACCACTGGCCGGTCATCTGCTGCTTGATCTGCAGGTTCAGCTGCTTTTGGTTCTCGGACCGGTAACGGGCGGTCTCCGCGTTCTGCTGGTTGAAGACCTTGCTCAGCACGATCCCCGAGACGGAGAGCGCTTCCTGGGTGATCGCGGTCATGTCCGAGAGCGATTCCTGGGTCCTGCGCGCAATTTCCCGGCGCACCCGGCCGATCCGGATCTGCAGGAAGATCAGCAGCGGCAGCAGGACCAGGGCAACGATGGTCAGCTGCCAGGACAGAACAATCATGGCCGCGAGGGTGGCGAGCACGGTGACCGTGTTGGCCAGGATGGAGGGGACCGTGTTGGTCAGCACGCCGGCTACACCGCCGACGTCGTTGGCCAGCCGGGACTGGATGACGCCGGTTTTGGTCCGGGTGAAGAAGGCCAGCTCCATCTTCTGCAGCTGCGAGAAAAGCTGGCCGCGCACGTCCGCCATGACGTTGTTGCCCACGCTGGTGGTCAGGTAGGTGCGCCAGACGTTCAGGGCGGAGCTGACGACGGTGACCAGCGCCATTGCCGCGACCAGCGTGGACAGTAGTGGCAGGTTCACTCCGCCGTGGCGCGGGAACAGGCCCTGGTCGAAGGCCTGCTGGGTCAGCAGGGGGCCGGCGACGGTCAGTCCGGCACTGATCACCACCAGTATGGCGGTGCCTGCAAGTTTGGCGCGGTAGGGGCGCAGCATGTTCCAGATCCGCCGTCCCAGATGGCTGATGCTGGGGGTGGTCAGGTCTCCGGGACCGCTGAGGAGGCGGCCGCCACGGCCGCCCCCTCCGATGCCAGGCCCATGGGTCATCCGGGTTGGGCCCCCGATCCGGTGCCCTGGACGAAGTCGCTTTCATCGGAGCCCGCCGCAGCGCCGGCGCCGCCGCCAAGAGGCCCGTCGGGGGAGGCCGCGCCAAGGACGCTGCCGATGCCCTTGAGCGCCTCGCCCACCTCGCTGGGAATGATCCACAGCTTGTTGGCGGAACCGCTGGCGATCTTGGGCAGCACCTGCAGGTACTGATAGGCCAGCAGCTTCGGCGTGGGATTGCCCTTGTGGATGGCGTCGAAGAC
>JBBRKU010000483.1:0-2609 GCA_038231735.1 Actinomycetales bacterium
GCAGCTTCTTCATGCCGCGCAACGGCGAGAAAACCACGACGGCGACGGCCAGGAACCCGCCCAGCGCACCGATCCACAGCGTCGGAAGCAGCCCGAGCCACTGTCCCAGGATTCCCGAGATCAGTGCCGAGAGCGGCATCACGCCGAAGACGATGAACCTGATGGAGGCGTTCATCCGGCCCAGCAACCGCGGCGGGCAGACCCGCTGGCGCATGCTCACCTGCATGATGTTGTAGGCCAGCACGGCAAAGTTGAAGCTGAAATCGGAGACCACCAGGATGGCCAGGGAAATCCACTTTTCGTGGCTCAGGTCGGCGACGGGGATCAGTACAACGGAACAGGTGGACGTCATCGCGGCCAGCGGGATCAGCGTGCCCTCGCCGATCCGCCGCGCGAGCCACGGCGTACACAGGGCCCCCAGCACGCCGCCGACCGAGCCGACCGACATGATGATGCCTAGGCCCGCCGCCCCGAGGTCGAGATCGCGCAGGATCAGCACCGGCAGCATGGTGATGGTGATGGCGGCAAAGAAGTTCAGGCCCGCCGTGCAGGTGACGATCCGGCGGATCAGCGGATGCCCGGCCACAAAAGCCAGCCCCTCCTTGATCTCCACCGCCAGCGGTCTTCGGTCCGCCACGGCGTGCGGGTGCTCCTGATCTCGGGTCCAGTGGAGGAAAAGCGCCGAGGCCAGGTACCCCAGGAATTCGCCGACAAAGAGCAGCGGCGCGCTGATCAGGGTCAACAGGAATCCGCCCAAGGCAGGTCCACCGACCCTTGAGACCTGGGACGTCGATTCGAGCTTGGAATTGGCGTCCGCCACCTGCTTGGTCGGCACCAGGATGGGCACGAAGCTCTGGTAGGAGACGTCAAAAAAAACGGTGGCTACGCCAACGACGGCGGCCACCACATACAAGTGCCAGATCTGGAGCTGGTGCAGCCACCACAATGCCGGCACTAACAGCATGGCGGCCATCCGGACCAGATCGGCGATGATCATCACGCGGCGCTTGATCCAGCGGTCCACCCAGGCCCCCGCCGGAAGTCCAACCACCAGGAAGGCGGCCATCCCCGCGGCGTTCAGCGCGCCCACCTGAAACTCGGTGGCCCCTAGAATCGATACTGCCAATACCGGGAAGGCCAGCTGACCCAGCTGCGCCCCCAACTGGCTTATGGTCTGGCCGGTCCAGAAATTCAGAAAATTACGGCTCCGCAACAACGATGTAGCGGGTCCCCCAATAGTGTCTACGCTCACTTGCATATTCTGGTTGCAGCGATTGGTTTCTGTCAATCACTAATCTAAAATGGCCGCATGGACGGCGACGGCTCTGACGAGACGGTCCTGGCGCGCGGCCGGGCCCTCAGCTCGCCACTGCGCATGCGCATCCTGCGCATCTGCCTGCACCGCAGCCGCACCAACAAGGAGATCGCGGACGCGCTGGGCCTGAATCCCGCCTCCACGCTCCATCATGTGCGCACCCTGGTCCGTACCGGATTCCTGCTGCCCCAGGAGCCCCGAGCCGGCAACCGGGGCGCTAAGGAAATCCCCTACCTGGCCAGCAAACTGTCCCTGCACACCCCGGTACCCAACGTCTCCTCCGTGCTGATCAGCACCTTCCTCCAGGAAATCGAGGGCCTGGCTCCGGCGGACATCGAGGTCTCCCGGCTGGGCGTCAAGCTCAACGCCGAGCACCAGAGGGAAATGCTGGACAAGTTCCACGCGATTGTGGCGGAGTATGCGCAACGGCCAGCGGACGACGACGGCGTCCCCACCTCGATCCTTTTCGCCCACCATCTGGACCGGTCGGCTTCCGACGAGCCAACGACCGGACCCTAACCGCCCGGGGCGCGGGGTAGCCGAGGCCGGAGAGCGTGGCGGCCGGAGGGGCAGTCGTCGGGGCGCGAGGCAGCCGCCGCTCAGCCGCCGGCGCGCCTCCGCCGGGGATGCAGGATCAGCCCGCAGAGCGCGACGGCCACTGGTGTCACCACGGCAATCCCGAACAGCCAGATATTGCCGGCCAGATTGCCGATAATCAGACCGTACTGACCGTGCGGGATGGTCAGTATTCCGACCATGGCGTAGGCAGCCAGCCCGGTCACGGCGGTCAGCACGCTGGAACGGGCCCACAGTCCAACGTAGAGGCCCAGGGCCAGCACCAGCAGCAACGCGGCGAGAGCCCCCCACGGCAGCTCGACTGCCTGGACGTACAGCGCCTGCGCATGCAGGGCGGTTCCCAGCAATCCCACCGCCACGCCCGCGATGATCGCCCCGGCATACCGCGCCGTCCGCGACGGCGCGGCCGCGGAGTGGTGTGCCGGGCCCACTGGGACCGATCCCGGCCGCCTGAGCAGCCGGAAGACCTCCTGGCCGGAGATGTCCTTCCACACCTTGTCCGAGAGTGCGTAGCGGCTGCCCTGCACGGTGATCTGCGTCCGGTGCGCGCGCATCGCCTCAGTCTTCGCGGCCAGATCCCCCTCGACGACGGTCAGCGCCGCGCCGGATTCCACCCCGGGTTCCGCGCCGGATTCCACGGGGCGTTCCGGCCGGTCGCTGACAATCGAATAGACCAGCGGAACCCTCCAGACAGGCAGCGAGCCGAGGCTCGTCGCGC
>JBBRKU010000484.1:0-2591 GCA_038231735.1 Actinomycetales bacterium
GTTCCCCAGGATGGTCACCGCGTCGTGCGCGCTGATCCCGGCGAGCTCAGCATCGGGTTCGACGGTCACGCGCAGCTCGATCCCGCGCTCATTCGCCTGCGAAATCTTACCCATCAGCAGGGCACTGACCACCGGCTCGTCCACCGATGCCAGCACTTCATCGGCCAGCCGCTGGCTCAGCTGAAGGTCCTGGGTAGCGAATTCCAGTGCCTGCTCGGTGCGCCCCAGCTCCAGCAGCGAGACCAGCGTGTGGATCCGGTTGGCGTGCTCGTGGGTCTGCGCCCGCAGGGCATCGGTCAGGGTACGGGTGGAACGCAGCTCATCGCCCAGCGCCTGGATCACGGTATGGTCTTGCAGCGTGGCGACGGTGCCCATTCTGGGCTGACGCGACTTCCGGAATCTGGTCCCCTTTGGACCGGGACCGGGACGGGGACCGGGACCGGCGCCGGGGGAGCGGGCCGGCTCCTGGCTGACCACCAGCAGCCGGGAGCCGGTGAGGTGGATTTCGTCTCTGGCCGTGCGACCGCTGCGCAACAGGTCCTCCAGGCTCTTGGGGAGTTCCAGCGCGCCCAGTTTCGGAGCGGGCGATCCTTCGGCCGGCGCTTGGATGCCCAGCAGTTCCGCCGCCTGGTCGTTGTACATCACCAGCTCGCCATTGCGGTCCACCAGCACCAGCCCGTCGCGTACCGAGTGCAGCACGGACTCGTAATAGGCAAAAAGCTGCCCCAGCCGTTCCGGGCCCCATCCCAGCGTGACCCGGCGCAGGTAGCGTCCCAGCAGCCAGGCCGCCACGGAACCTCCCAGCAGCAGGGCAAGGGCAATGCCGACGACGGCGGGCAGCCTCGCGCTGAGCGCGACCTCCACATTCGTGACCGTCACTCCCGCTGCGACCAGCGCCTTGACGTTCCCGGCGTCGTCCTTCACCGGGACGATCGCACGGACGGATGGCCCCAGTGTGCCCGCGGTGATTTCCGTGTAGGTCCGCCCGGCCAGGGCCTGGTCGATCGAGCCGATATACGGCTTGCCGATCTCGGCCGGGTTCGGATGGGTCCAGCGGGTCCGGTCCGGCGCCATGATCGTGACAAAGTCAACCCCCGCTCCCTCCATCACCTTTTGCGCATAGGGCTGCAGCGCGGCCGTGGGGTTGGACGTGGCGGCGGCCGCCAGCACCAGCGGATTGTCCGCGATCGTGGTGGCGATCGAGGACATCCTGTCCTTGGCCTGGCTGAAAGACCGGTCGCGCGCGTCCAGGAAGAGCGCCGTCGTCACGATCACCGTGGCGACCAGGATGAAGAGCAGATTCCCCACGAAAAGCCGCCGGGCAATGCTCCAGTTCCGCAATGCCATGGCCGGCTCGTTTCTGGAAGTTGAGGGGAGAACTCCTGGGGGCATACTACGGGCAACCGCCGGATGGGACGGGAAGCGCTGTGACCAATATGAACGCAAGGGTGATCGGTGTCACAACCGGCGGCATGCTGGTTAGAGCGCGGAACAGATCGTGCATAACAGGACGTCACTCAACTGGACATCCAACAACTGGACATCCAACAACTAGACATCACATTCAAGACTAGCTAATAAGGAGTGCCCGATGACCTCTCAGCGAGGAGAGTCAGCTGCACCTGTCGTACGCCGCCGCAAGGGGCTCGACAAATCGCATTGGTTGTACATCGCCGTCGTCGTGGCGGTCATTCTCGGCGTCGCCGTCGGTCTTGCCTTCCCCGGCAAGAACGGTTTCGCCGCCCAGCTGAAGCCTTTGGGGGACGGCTTCATCGCACTGATCAGGATGATGATCGCCCCCATTCTCTTCTGCACCCTCGTGCTGGGTATCGGTTCAATTGCGAAAGCCGCCACCGTGGGCAAAGTGGGTGGCCTGGTACTTGGCTACTTCATGGTGATGTCCACCTTCGCACTGACCATAGGTCTGGTGGTCGGCAACATCGTTCATCCCGGCGCCGGACTCAACCTCAAGGATGCCGTCTACAAGGCCCCGGCGGAAAGCACCTCGACGACGGACTTTGTCCTGGGCATCATCCCGACGTCGCTGTTCTCCTCCCTGACCACGGCCAACATTCTGCAGACCCTGTTGGTGGCGCTGCTCGCCGGTTTCGCGCTGCAGAAAATGGGTAAGACCGGCAAAGCGATCCTGACGGGGATCGGCCACATCCAGGCCCTGGTCTTCCGGATCCTTATCATGGTCATGTGGCTGGCTCCGGTAGGAGCGTTCGGTGCCATTGCGGCCGTCGTCGGTCTGACCGGCTGGCAGGCGGTGCTGAGCCTGCTGTCCCTGATGGGAGCGTTCTACCTGACCTGCATCATCTTCATCGTCGTCATCCTGGGCGGTGTGCTCAGGCTGACCACCGGCGTCAATATCTTCAAGCTGATGCGGTATCTGGGCCGCGAGTACCTGCTGATCGTCTCCACGTCCTCCTCCGAGGTTGCGCTGCCGCGGCTGATCGCCAAGATGGAGCACCTGGGCGTTTCCAAGCCGGTGGTCGGCGTCACCGTTCCCACCGGTTACTCGTTCAACCTGGACGGCACCGCCATCTACCTCACGATGGCCGCGCTGTTCGTGGCCTCCGCGCTGGGCA
>JBBRKU010000485.1:0-2587 GCA_038231735.1 Actinomycetales bacterium
CGACGCCCAGCAGGAGTAGGCCGGCAACCGTGGCGGCCAGAACGTCCGGGTAACTGAGGACGAGCACGGCTGCCTGATTGACGACATCGGTGTGCGCCGTGACGGCGTAGCCCCAAGTGATGAGAAGTCCGTGGGCAACCGTGAGGCTGACCGTATAGCGGCCGCCCATCGCATGCCACCGGGCCAGCCGGTCGGTTCCCACGCCATGTTCCAGCGCCGGTATGCGCGCCATTAGGGCAACGAGCACGATGAGTGCATACCCGGTCAGGAGTCCGGTTATTCGTCCGGCTCCGGTAAGCCATTCGCCCAGACCTGAGACGGAGGGGGTATCGAGCCACCATAAAGCCAGGACTGCGGCCGCGCCTGCCCAGATCAGCCACAGCACAGCTGACGGCCGAGCCCGCCTGTGCCGGCTGCTCGTCCGTCCGCGCCCTTCCACCAGCCTCTCATCTAGCATCTGTGCCACCATTGAATTCCTTGCTTCCGGTCTAGTCATTCGTGGGTCTACCCCCGAGAGGAATACCGCTAACCGAAGGAAGTAGTTCAAACCCCTCCCTTCCCTCCGGACCGGCTGGGAGCCTTCTGCCGGTGGATAGCCAACGTCCGCACGGCCCTTCGCGCACAATTTTTCCGTTTTCTGGAGCGGCCCCGATATCCATGGTCCGGTCCTGCCTTCCGACGGAGTTGAGTTCCTGAATCCCATTCTTCCCCCGGATTCTTTGCCTTTTCTTAGACGCGCCTGTCAGGGACCTTTCGGTATCGCGCGAGCGGGAGGACGACGACGACCAGGGCACCTCCGGCGGGCGCCGGCGGCGCAATACTGACATGGCCGTGGTGCAGTGCCGCTATTTCCGCCACAAGGGCCAGACCCAGGCCGTAGTGGCGAGTTACCGCCGCGGCACCCGCAGCGGGCCGAGAGCTTGCAAAGCGCTCAAAGACCCGGCCGTGAAGCTCATCAAGGGCAAAGCCGGGACCGTCATCGGAGACACGGATGACGGCGTCGCGTCCCCGGACACCGACCTCAACCGTGATGGAGGTGCGGGCATGATCGAGGGCGTTGGCGATAAGGGCGGTGAAAATGCGCTGAAGGGAAATCTCTGAACCAAGGACGGTTACCGGCTCAGCGGAGCCGGTGCGTTCGACCCCGATCGACCGGCTCTGCGCTTCGACCCCGGCCATAGACACCGCGCCATCTGCCGCTTGGAGCAGATCCACCGGCTCGTGGCCGCCCGTCCTCCGGGGATCCGCCGCTACCAGCAGGTCATCCAGGATGTCCGTCAGCAAACGGGTGTCCTCAACGATCCGTTCAACGCCTCCGGCCACCTCGGCTCGCTCCGGAGGCGGCCCTTCGCCCGCCAGCTTCCGGCGCAGAAGCTGGGCCCGGGTGCTCAACAGGGTCAACGGCGTGCGCAGCTCATGGCTGGCATCGGCAACAAACCTGCGCTGCAGGGTCAGGCTCTGCGTCAGCGGGCGCATCGCCCGCCCGGCCATCCACACCGAAAACGCCGCGCCCAGCACGGCGGCTGCTGCACCTGCAATCAACATGGCCTGGACCAGACGGCCGAGTTCCTCCGCGCCTTGGTGCTGGTCTATGGCCGCCTGGACCACGCGCCCGTCACGAAACGCGGTGAGGACGGAATAGGGGTGCCCGGCAACCTGAAGGGATTCGCGTTCGGTGTCATGGGACGCCAGAACCCGACTGATGGCGCCGGTATCAGGAAGCCCGGCGGGCGAATTCGGAGAGGCAGTCAGGCCGTTATTGCCGGAAATCGCGACGAACACCCCCAGCGGCGCATCCGTGGGCGAGTCGATCAGTGTTGCTCCCACCAGCGTCCGGCTCGCTGATTCGGCGCTGCCCGCTGCCACAATCGAGTACAGCAATCCCCCATCAGCGCCAGCAACACAAGGATCAGGACCGTAAACTGGGCAGCAAGCCCGGCCACGGCGCGCCGCAGGTCGGACCGGTCGCGTTCGCTCACGTGAGCGGTCCGAGCCGGTAGCCCACCCCGCGCACGGTCAGAACCATGGAGCGGCCAAGCTTCTTGCGCAGGTAATGCACATAAGTGTCAACGACGCCCCCGTCGTCCGCCTCGGCAAAAACCGTCAGCAGCAGATCCTCTCGGGCAAAGACCTGCTGCGGGCTCCGGCCCAAATGTTCCAGCAGATCACTCTCCCGCTCGGACAGTACCACTCTTCCTCCCGTGTGCAGGGTGACTGTGCGGACTTTGGTATCCAACAGGCCTCCCGGCACCCGGATGGCCCCCGAGGCCGCATTGTGCCTGCGCAGCAGCGCCCGAAGCCTTGCCAGCAGTTCATCAACGTCAAACGGCTTACCCAGGTAGTCTTCGGCCCCACGGTCCAGCCCCTCGACCCTGTCTGCTGGATTGCCCAGGGCCGAGAGAATGAGCGCCGGAGTGGTCACACCTCTGCTGCGTAACCGTCCGAGCACATCCAGACCATCGATGGCCGGCAGCCCACGATCCATCAGGAAGAGGTCAAACGGCTGGCTGAGTCCGCAATGAAGGGCCCGCTGACCGTCCCGCGCCACCACAACCGTGTACCCCTCACCGAGGAGCAGCTCCGCCAG
>JBBRKU010000486.1:0-2582 GCA_038231735.1 Actinomycetales bacterium
CACTAATCCAGGTGCGGCCTCTCGGCGCCCAGCGTGGTGACCTGTCCGTGGCCTGGATGGACGAGGCTTACATCCTACACCAAATCGAAGACCCGGGCCTGCACTTCCTCCATCAGCTGGCTGAAGCGCACCGGGTCCTTCTGGGTATTGCCCACGCCGCCCGGAAACAGCGAGTCGCCGGTGAAAAGGTGCGCCGGGCCGTGCGGATCCCGGTACAACAGCGCCACCGAACCGGGCGTGTGGCCGCGCAGGGAAATGGCTTCAAGGTCGAACCCGTCAAAGTTGCCCACGTCGCCGTGCTCCAGCGGGACGTCGGTGGAAACCTCGATGTCCGGGACATCAGCCCGTCCCGCGGCCGTGCGGACGCCGGTCCGCGTCTTGACCTCCGCCAGCGCCCGGACGTGGTCCCAATGCGAGTGGGTGGTGATGACAAGCTCCAGCTTCGGCACCGCACCTCCGTCAACATCCCCGGCGGCGGAGGAAAGCAGATCCGCGATGGCATCGGCGTCGTCCGCGGCGTCGATCAGGACCTGGGCGCCCGTTTTATGGGCGGTCATGAGGTAGACGTTGTTGTCCATCGAGCTGACGGAAAGGCCCCGGATGGTGACCTCCCGAAGGGTCCACTGCTGAGCTGTCATGCGGCCAGTCTACGACGGCTGCTGGTCCGGCTGACGCGTTACGGCTGACGCACTATAGTTGACTTAGTCAAACAAATCTGTGGAGGAATGATGTCCGTCAAGGACCAGACGCTCGTTGAACTGGTGAACGAAGTTTTCAGGCTGTTCCGCTCGCTGAAATCCATGTCGATCCATGAGACGCCGGCCGATCAGCCCGGCCTGGCGCACGTGGGAATCCTCGGACTGCTGTCCCGGCTGGGGGAGTGCCGGGCCACCGAGGTGGCCGCGCAGCTGGGCGTGGGCCCCTCGGCGCTGAGCCGGCAGTTGGCGGACCTTGATTCCCAGGGTCTGGTGGAACGCCGGCCGGACCCTCAGGACGGGCGGGCAACGCTGCTGCAGGTCTCCGATGCGGGGGCGGCGCAGCTTTCGGCCATCACACTGCGCCGGGCGGCCCGGATGCGGGAACATCTGCAGGGCTGGACCGAGGAGGAGGCGCAGCAGACTCTGGCCGCCGTCGGACGGCTGGCCGCCGCCTTCCGCGAACCGCTTGCCGAGGATGCCGGGCGCCAAAAAGTTTCGCCCTCAGGATAAAGCCGCTGACAAGGCGGAACGTGCGGCGGTAGCTTTACACTGGCTGACTGCTTCACTCCACGAATTCACCGACGAATTCATCCCGCGAATTGCCCAACCACTAGGTCCGCTGGAGGACACGTGCTGTTTCGTTTGATCGGGCGCAATCTGGCCCCCTTCAAGCTTCCGCTGACGCTCATCATCGTCCTGCAGTTGCTGTCCACCGTGGCAACCCTCTACCTGCCGACGCTGAATGCGGACGTCATTGACGACGGCGTGGTCAAGGGCAACACGGATGTCATCCTGAACCTGGGCGGCTGGATGCTAGGGATTACCGCCGGCCAGATTTGCTGCGCCATCGCGGCCACCTATCTGAGCGCGCAGCTGGCGATGAAGGTCGGCCGGCAGGTCCGCCGGGATCTCTTCACGAAGGTGGAGTCCTTCTCGGCCCAGGAAGTGGGGACATTCGGGGCGCCGTCGCTGATCACCCGGACCACCAACGATGTCCAGCAGATCCAGATGCTGACCCTGATGAGCTTCACCATGATGGTGACGGCTCCAATCATGTGCGTGGGCGGGATCATCCTGGCGCTGAACCAGGACGTGCCGCTCTCCAGCCTGCTGCTGGTGATTCTGCCGCTGCTGGTGGTGGCGATCGGGCTGATCGTGCGCAAGCTGGTGCCGCTGTTCCGGCTGGGGCAGAAGCAACTGGACCGGATCAACGGCGTGTTGCGCGAGCAGATCATGGGCATCAGCGTCATCAGGGCCTTTGTCCGACGGGACCATGAAGCGGACCGTTTTGCGGCGGCGAACGCCGACCTGACCAACACGCAGCTGCGGGCCGGACGGCTCCTCTCCCTGATGTTCCCGAGCATTTTCGTGGTGGTGAACCTGGCTTCCGTGGGCGTCCTCTGGTTCGGCGGCCAGCGGATCAACAGCGGGGACATGCAGATCGGGGCGCTGACAGCCTTCCTGAGCTACATCATGCAGATCCTGATGTCCGTGATGATGGCGATGTTCATGTTCATGATGATCCCGCGCGCCGCCGTCAGCGCGGAGCGCATCCAGTCGGTGCTGGACACGGAACCTTCCGTCGCGGATGCCGCGGGCGCGTTGAGCATGCCGAGGCTGGGCGGCCGGCTGGAATTCAGCGACGTCGAGTTCACCTACCCCGGCGCGGAGGCGCCGGTGGTGTCCGGGCTCAGCTTTGCGGCCTCACCGGGAACGACGACGGCGATCATCGGTTCCACGGGCAGCGGCAAGTCAACGCTGCTGAACCTGATCCCGCGGCTGCTCGACCGGTCCGCGGGCTCGATCGCGGTGGACGGTCACGACAGCCACGCGTTGACCCTGCAGTCGCTGCGCTCCTCGATCGGACTGGTCCCGCAGAAGGCC
>JBBRKU010000487.1:0-2580 GCA_038231735.1 Actinomycetales bacterium
GATGGCGGTCGCGCCCTCAATTGCGGTGACCTGTACGGCCTGCCCGGTACTCAGGGCCGCTCCGGTCCGGGTCCGCGCGGTCCACGTGTCCCCGCCGATCTTCACCAGGCCGGCGTTGGCGGTGACGGGTTCGACGACGACGGCGGCATGGCCGATCAGCCGGTCAACGTTGGTGCGTTGCTCCGCGGGCCCCTTGCGCAGATGGTTAAGCGCGATGGGCCGGACGAAGACGATCATGGCCAGCGCGACGACGCAGAAAATCACGATCTGCAGCCAGAGCGGGGCGCCGCCGAAATAGGAGATCATCGAGGCCAGCGCGCCGGCGGACATCATGATGAAGAAGAGATCAAGGGTCAGCATCTCAATGACCGCCAGGACCAGAAAGACCAACAGCCATAGCGCCCAGCCGTTTTCGACCAACCAAGCAAACATTGCAGCCCCCTAGGTAATCAACCGTAATTTTCAGCCTACTGCATTCAACGATCGGGAGGGTGTTTCCAGTGCCCGGCTGGTTTTGGGTGGTCGAAGGAGGCTTCGCGCCTTCCAGAACTGACCACCTTTGGCCGTCCTTGGCCGTCTAAATCCGGCGTGTCGTCAGTGCTGCCGGCGGGTCGGATTCATAAGTGGTCAGTTTTCGGTGATCGAAAAATTGCTTAGATGACCGCCTGCAGCGGCAACCTGAGTTCCGTACCGCCGGCGCGCCGGGCCGCCCGGGACAGCATGGCGACTCCCTCGTTCAGTTCCTCCGTAGGGTAGCTGAACGGCAGCCGGAGGAAGCGTTCAAAGGCGCCGTCCAGGCCGAACCGAGGACCGGGGACAATGGCGAGGCCCTCCGCACGTGCCGCCAGGGCCAGCGCCGAGGTGGATGCCGTCTCGGTGTTGATCCACAGCGCCATCCCGCCGTCCGGCACATCGAGCTTCCAATGGGGGAACTCGGCGGCCAACAGCCGGACCAGGTGGTCCCGCCCGGTGCGCAGTTCCCGGCTGCGGTTCGCGGTCAGCAGCGGTGTCTGGCGCAACAGGATGGTGGCCACGAGCTGTTCGAACAGGGGAGTGCCCAGATCCATCCCCGGCCGGTTGCGCAGCACCTTGGCCAGCAGTTCCCGCGGGCCTCGGATCCAGCCGATCCGGAGACCTCCCCAGACCAGCTTCCCCAACGATCCCAGCGTTACCACCGTCGAAGAAAAGCAGGCCAGCGGGGGCAGCGCTCCGCGGTCGATGTCCAGCAGTGCGGTGGTTTCATCCGCCACCAGCGTTGTGCCCTCCCGCTGCGCCAGAGTCGCCAGCCGTTCCCGGTCGGCCGGCGTCATGCTCATCCCTGTGGGGTTGTGGAAGTCCGGCATCAGGAACGCCAGGCTCGGTGCCGCCCGGCGCATCAGCAGCTGCGCCTCGGCCATGTTCCAGCCGTCGGCCGCCGTGACCGGCACGGTAATCATCCGGGCGCCGGCGGCGGCAAAGGTATCCAGCGCATGCGGGTAGGTCGGATGTTCCACCAGGATACGTTCACCGGGCGAATACAGCGTCTGGGTGAGCAGGCTCAGGGCGTGCTGGGCGCCGATCGTGACCATGATCTGGTCCGCTGAGGTTGCCAGACCGCGGTCACAGTAGCCCTGCGCGATGGCCTCGCGGAGTTCGGGCAGCCCGGTCATGTCGAAACCGTGGTGGCCCAGGTACCGCGGCATCAGCTCGGCCGCCTGTTGGTAGGCGGCAGCAAGGCCGGGGTAGGCGGCTGAGGTGGCCTTGGTGAAATCCACCGGCAGGTCTGCGCCCAGGGGCTGCGAGCCCCGCTGTCCACCCGGCAGCGCAATCGTGCTTCCGGATCCTCGCACGCTGACCAGATAGCCGTCGTCGCGCAGTTGGGCATAGGCGGCCGCCACGGTGGTCCTGCTGACGTCCAGCGCCTGGCTCAACTCGCGTTCCGCCGGGAGCCGCACTCCGCTGCCCAGCCTCCCGTCCAGCAGCAGCACACGGATCCTGTCCGCCAGGGCACGGTAGGAGGGACCGGAGCTGCGCCAGTCACCCAGATCGCGGGAAAGGCGGCGGGCCGATACCAGAGGAGTCATAGAGCCACTTTAGCGCAGGTGGACCTATTGCATAAGGCCAATTACGGGAATATTGGAAACGGAATATTGGAAACACTGGCCGGAGTTTCACTGGCCGGACTTTCTCAGACAAGAGCATTTCCGCAGGACACTTTCCCCAAGACGGGTTCCACCAACACGAGGCAGAACGATTCCGGATGAATACCTTCCTGACAACGCGCAATTTCCCGGCCCGGCTCATCCGGCTGTTCGCGGGACTCCTGGCCTACGGAATCGCCATCGCGCTGATGATCCGCGGTAATCTCGGCGCCTCGCCGTGGGACGTCTTCGGCCAGGGCCTGTCCCGGACGACGCAGCTCAGCTTTGGACTATGCACCATTATTATCAGCGCGGCCGTGCTGTTGTTGTGGATCCCGCTGCGCCAATGGCCCGGCTTCGGCACGGTGGCCAATGCGGTTCTCATCGGCGTCTTCGCCGACCTGGGGCTGTGGATCATCCCGCAGGGCAGCAATCTCCTGATCCAGGCCATGCTGTTTAC
>JBBRKU010000488.1:0-2568 GCA_038231735.1 Actinomycetales bacterium
ATCAACCGCATCATCGACAACGCTTCGGTGGCCGTCGCGTCGCTGAACCGGCCGCCGATTGTGGCCGCCCGCGCCCAGGCCATGGCGCATACGGTACGGCCCAACCCGGACGGATCCGGCGCCGGTGGCTACAGCGGCAGGGGCGCGGGGATCTACGGCATCCCGGATCGCGTCTCCCCCGAATGGGCCGCCTGGGCCAACGGCGTTGCGGTCCGCGAGCTGGACTATCATGACACCTTCCTCGCCGCCGAGTACTCGCACCCCGGGGACAACATCCCGCCCATCCTTGCGGTGGCCCAGCATGTGGGCAGCACGGGCGCGGATCTGGTCCGCGGCATCGCCACCGGCTACGAAATCCAGGTGGATTTGGTCAAAGCCATCTGCCTGCACAAGCACAAGATCGACCACGTGGCCCATCTGGGCCCGTCCGCGGCCGCCGGCATCGGCACGCTGCTGGGGCTCGACGTCGACACCATCTTCCAGGCCGTCGGCCAGGCCCTGCATACGACGACGGCGACGCGCCAGTCCAGGAAGGGCGAGATTTCCACCTGGAAGGCCCATGCCCCCGCCTTCGCCGGCAAGATGGCCGTGGAGGCGGTGGACCGTGCGATGCGCGGGCAGACCTCCCCGACGCCGATCTATGAAGGCGAAGACGGCGTGATCGCCTGGATGCTGGACGGCCCGGATGCCTCCTACGAGGTGCCGCTGCCGGCCGAGGGTGAGGCCAAGCGCGCCATCCTGGACACCTATACCAAGGAGCATTCCGCGGAGTACCAGGCGCAGGCTTGGATTGACCTGGCCCGGAAGCTTCACGGCGAGCACCCGGAGCTGGCGGATCCGGCGGGAGCCAAAGGAATCGTCAGCTGCGTCCTTCATACCAGCCACCACACTCATTTTGTGATCGGCTCCGGGGCCAACGATCCGCAGAAGTACGATCCCACCGCCTCGCGCGAGACGCTGGACCACTCCATCCCGTACATCTTCACCGTGGCCCTGCAGGACGGCGCCTGGCACCACGTCCGCTCCTACTCCCCCGAACGCGCCGGCCGGCCGGACACCGTGGAGCTGTGGCACAAGGTCAGCACGCAGGAGGATCCGGAATGGACCCGCCGGTACCACTCGCTGGACCCGCGGGAGAAGGCCTTCGGCGGTCGCGTGGAAATCAGCATGGCGGACGGGACCACCATCATCGATGAGATCGCCGTGGCGGATGCCCACCCGCTGGGCGCCCGGCCGTTCGCCCGGGAGGAGTACATCAGCAAACTCCGCACCCTTGCCGCCGGCGAGGATGGCCACCGCCTGGTGGACGAGGCGGAAATCGACCGCTTCCTGGAGACCGTGCAGCGGCTGCCCGAGCTCGGCGCCGGCGAATTGGACGGACTGACCATCCAGGCCGCCGCCGGCGTCATCAACCTCGCCGATGCCCCGAAGGGACTCTTCTAATGCTCTACGCCAAGACCACCGCCGCCCAGAAGCGGCTCAACTTCCGCCAGGCCCTGGCCTCCGGCCGGCTGCTGCAGTTCCCCGGCGCGTTCAACCCGCTCTCCGCCACGCTGATCCAGGACAAGGGGTTCGACGGCGTCTACATCTCCGGCGCGGTCCTCTCCGCCGATCTGGGCCTGCCGGACATCGGCCTGACCACGCTGACCGAGGTGGCGGGGCGGGCCAAGCAGATTGCCCGGATGACGGATCTGCCCGCGATCGTGGACGCGGACACGGGATTCGGCGAGCCGATGAACGTGGCCCGCACGGTCCAGGAATTCGAGGATGCCGGATTGGCCGGGTGCCATATTGAGGACCAGATCAATCCCAAGCGCTGCGGGCACCTGGACGGCAAGGCCGTCGTCGATCTTGACACCGCGGCCAAGCGGCTGCGCGCCGCCGCCGATGCCCGCCGGGATGAGAACTTCCTGCTGATGGCCCGCACGGACATCCGCGCGGTTGACGGCCTGCAGGCGGCCATCGACCGGGCCAAGGCCCTGGTGGATGCCGGGGCAGACGCCATTTTTCCCGAGGCGATGCGGGACCTGGGCGAATTCGAGGCGATCCGCAAGGCCGTGGATGTGCCGATACTGGCCAACATGACGGAGTTCGGCAAGAGCGAGCTCTTCACCGCCGCGCAGCTGGAATCCATTGGCGTCAATATGGTCATCTATCCCGTGACGCTGCTGCGCAGCGCAATGGGCGCTGCGGAGCGTACGCTTGACACGATCCTTTCAGCTGGCACTCAGCAACCGGCGGTACACCAGATGCAGACCAGATCGCGGTTGTATGAGCTCTTGGACTACGAGTCGTACAATCGCTTTGATACAGCTGTTTTCAATTTCACAGTTCCCGGAAGCCAGGAGCAGCCATGACAGCAACTTCAGACATAGCCAGCACCAGCGAGGCCCCGGTCCGCAAGGGCCTGGCCGGCGTTGTGGTGGACACGACGCGGATCTCCAAGGTGAACCCGGAGACCAATTCGCTGCTGTACCGCGGCTACCCGGTTCAGGAACTGGCCGCCAGGTGCTCCTTCGAGGAGGTGGCCTTCCTGCTCTGGAACGGCGAGCTTCCGACGGCGGATGA
>JBBRKU010000489.1:0-2565 GCA_038231735.1 Actinomycetales bacterium
ACTTCCGGCCCTGGAGGCGTTGCTGGCCCCCGAGCGCGCCCGCCGCCGCGGCCTGGAACTGCGGGTGGAGCGGCTGGACGCCTACCCGGACCCGGCCCCGCTCTTCGCCGCCCTATATGGCGGATCGGCAAATTCGGTGTGGCTGGACAGCTCAGACGCGGCTGGCGGACCGATGGAGCGGAACCGGTTCTCCATCATGGCCGACGACGGCGGCAGCTTCGGCCAGTTGGCCCGGCACGGCTCGGGTGCCACCTGGGTATCCGGGACCGGTGTCACCGCGAGGATTCCGGGCCCGTTCTTCCGCTGGCTGGATACGGTGTGGGGGCGCCGGGCCGTGCGCACTCCGGACGGCTATGACTGCGAGTTCGGGCTCGGCTGGCTGGGCTATCTGGGCTATGAACTCAAGCGCGAAACGGGAGGTTCGGACGCGGCCGGCCCGGACACTGCCGGCCGGAACGATGACGCGAGCCTGCTCTTCGCCGGCCGGGCCGTCGTCGTCGACCATACCCGGCGCTGCCTCTTCCTGCTCACCCTCACCGCGCCCTCCGCCCCGGCGGATGCGGATGAGGCGGACGCCTGGAATGAGACCGTTCGCGCCGAAGTGGCCCGGATCGGGCCGGCCGGGACGCCAACTACGGCACCGGACGAAAAGACGCCGGCGGCCCCGGTGCCCGTTTTTGTAGCCCGCGATTCCGTCACCAGCTACAAGGAAAAGATTGCGCAGGCGCAGGCGGAGATCGCCGAGGGCAACTCCTATGAGATCTGCCTGACCACGGCCCTGACCGCCAGCACCCCGGCGCCGGTGGACCCGTGGCAGACCTATCTGTGGCTGCGCCGGCGCAATCCGGCACCGTTCACCGGCTACCTGCGCTTCGGCCCACTGGCCGTCGGGAGCACCTCGCCGGAACGGTTCCTGCGGATCACCGCGGACGGCGCGATGCGCGCGGAGCCCATCAAGGGCACCCGCCGCCGGCATCCGGATCCGGTGCGAGATGCCGAGCTGAGGTCCGAGCTGGAACATTCGGCCAAGGACCGGGCCGAAAACGTCATGATCGTCGACCTGCTCCGCAACGATCTTTCGCACTTTGCGCTGCCGGAATCCCTCTCCGTGCCGCGCCTGTGCGCGATCGAAAGTTACGCCACCGTGCACCAGATGGTCAGCACCATCGACGCCCAGCTGCGGCCCGGGTCCTCCCGCGCGGAGGCGGTCGCGGCGGCCTTCCCTGCGGGATCGATGACCGGCGCCCCCAAGATCAGCACGATGGCCATCCTGGACGGGCTGGAGGCGGCCCCGCGCGGGATTTATTCCGGCGCCATTGGCTACTTCTCCCTGACCGGCGCCACCGATCTCTCGGTCACCATCCGCACGCTGGTGATGGAGAGCACGGACGACGGCGGTCGGCTGAGCCTGGGCGTGGGCGGCGCCATCACCGCGGACTCCTCACCCCATGAGGAATGGCTGGAAGTGCGGGCCAAGGCCTACGGCGTGCTGTCCGCCCTCGGTGCGGAGTTCCCGGCGGAGCGCTAAGGCGCGCCGTGAGGTAGTGGGAACCGTGCTCGGTCGCCGGAAGTTCCCTGCTACCTCGACGGTCTCCCGCGGTCTCGGCGGATGGGACGCGGGGCATTGGAGTCCTACTGGAGGGTGGCCGTCAGGCGGGCGACGTTGTCCACATAGCGGGCCAGGATCGGCCGGGCCTACCACTCGTCGAGCTTGAGTTCGCGCGATTTCTCCCGGTAGCCGTCCTCCACCTGGCGCATCCGTTTCACAATGTCGTGCCTCAGCAGCATCACGGAGACCTCCAGGTTCAACGAAAAGCTGCGCATGTCCATATTGCTGGACCCAAGTACCGCCACGTCCTCGTCCACGGTGAAATGCTTCGCGTGCAGCACCTTCGGGGCGGAGTACAGGAAAATCCGCACACCGGCCTCCAGCAGTGCCTCGTAGTAGGAGCGCTGGGCATGGTGGACCAGGAACTGATCCCCCTTCTCGGAGACGAACAGCTCCACTTCAACACCGCGCTGGGCCGCCGTCGTAATGGCGTATAGCAGTGAGTCATCCGGCACAAAGTACGGGCTGGAAATGATGATGCGGGGCGTCCCAGTGGTGGGGGGTCAGCTCCTCCGCCAGGGATTCCTCGGTCTCGCTGGACCAGTCGGTGGCGAACATGACGTTCAGCGTGCCCACGATGGGGCCCTCCAGCCTGGCCATCAGCTCCACCCAGGTCCGCCCCACTTTCCGGTGGCGCTTGTTGCGGTAGAACGGTTCTATCAGGTGCTGCGAGCCGGTGAACCCGATCCGTCCGTCCACCAGGATCTTGCGGTGGTTGCGCAGGTCCGGCCGCCGCCAGGTTCCCAGGAAGGGCTGCAGGGGCAGCATCCTGCGCCAGTGGATTCCGCTGCGCTTGAGGCGGCGGACCAATTGGCCGTATTTGGGGACCCGCAGCGAACCGGTGTGGTCAAAGAGGACGCGCACGCGCACGCCCCGGTTGGCGGCGGCCTCAAGTTGCCGAATTAATCCAGTCCGGGCCCTGGTACGGCGGCACCGCGAGCGCGATGTCCTCGGTG
>JBBRKU010000490.1:0-2561 GCA_038231735.1 Actinomycetales bacterium
GCTTCAGGAGGCACCGACGCTTCTCAACCGGTGGTTCAGCCACCTGTGGATCGTCCAGCTCAGCCGACAGGTCGGGGAGGCGTTAGCCGGCCTGTCGGGCAGACTCCTCGGCGATTTTGCGGCGGACCAGCCGGAACCTGGGGTCCGTCTTGCCGGCCAGAGCCTGGTCGTGGGTGACCACCAGGATGGTGGTGTTCTGCTCCAGACTTTCCGGACGCCCAAGCGACGGCCTTTCCTCCAGACGTCCGGTGCCGCCCATGCAAGGGCTTTCGTGATGCTGTGCCTTTGCTGAGAGCCCGCCCAAAGCCCGCCCGAAGCCTGCCCCAAGCCAGTGGCGACCGGCCGTTACCTCCTGGAGCTGGGATGGGCGCTGAGATCTGACCAGTTTTGGCCGCGACACTCCGACAAATCCGGGAACACGCCGTGTTTTCCCGATGACGCCGGGCCAAACATGGTCGGATCTCAGAGGCCGTTAGACTGGTGGGAGCCGTTCAACGCCAAGTAATTGAGGGTCTTTTGCGAGAATTCACTGCCCGGTTTGCGTCCGCAGCCGAGATTGCCGACTGGGACGCGCGTGTCACGGCCAATTCCAATGGTGGCAACCTGCTGCAGTCGGAGGCGTTCGCGGCCGTCAAGGCCAATTACGGCTGGAAAGCTCTGTATCTGGTCTACGAATCGGCGCAGTACAGCAGCTACAACCTGGTGCTGGAGAAGTCCTTTCCGCTGCTCGGCAGGCTTTGGTACCTGATCAAGGGCCCTGACACGACGGACGTCAACGATGTGCCCGCGATGATGGAGGCCACCAGGACGTTCGCCCGCCGCGCCGGGCTGAACGTTTTCGCGGTCAAGATCGAGCCGGACATCGTGGACAGCGAGGAAGCCCGCCGAGTGCTCACCGGTGCGGGCCTGGTCAAGGCGTTCAACCTGCAGCCCAATGACAGCACCGCCCTCCTGGACATCTCCCCGGAGGAGAACCAGCTGCTGCGCAATCTGCATTCCCGCGGCCGCAATGCCGTCCGCCGCGCGATCCGCGAGGGTGTGGAGGCGGTGCAGGTGGAGCCAACGGAGGAGAATTTCCGCACGATGTATGCGCTGATGTCCGGCACCATCGCGGAAAAGGGCACCACACAGATCCGCGACTTTGACTACTACCGTCAGTTCTGGTCCGGGTTCGCCAGCCGTGGCCAGGGCCGGCTGTACTTTGTCCACGAGAACGGCCGGGCCTCGGTGGGTGCCTTCGTGATCAACTATGGCCGCAAGGGCACGTACAAGGACGGCGGCTCGCTGCAGCAGCGCTCGCAGTACGGCGATTCGCACCTGGTCCAGTGGACGGCCATCAACGCCCTGAAGGATCTGGGCATCACTGAGTACGATTTCTGCGGAACACCGCCGGCGGACAGGCTCAAGGACACCAGCCACCCGCACCACGGCCTTGGTCTGTTCAAGACCAGTTTCTCCAAGACGGTGACGGACTTTGTGGGCTGTTACGACCTGGTGGTCAGCCCGCTGAAGTACAGACTGTGGACCACCCTGGGCGAGAGGGTGTCCCGCCAGCTCTACACGCGACGGACGGGACAGCAGTTCTACTAGACCAGCAACAGAGGACGACGGCGGCGGGCCGGGAGCAGCGGGAAGGATGCGGCGGATGAGCAAGACACCAAAAGACCGGTCATCCCTTCCGTCGAGCGACCGGACCAGCAGCCAGGACAGCGGCCGCGCCGGGAGTCAGGCCGACAGCCGCGACAGCGGCACGGCGGCCGGGGCCGGCGCGCCCCGCGGAACGGGCGCGCCCGGCGGACCCGGCCGGGTCCGTCCGGAATCGATCAGCGGTCAGCGGTATCTTCCCCTGCGCGCTGATACCGGACCGAGTGATACCGGACCGCGTGATGCCGTGCCCGACGGCGGCCGCGGGAACGGCGACAACCTTCCTGCCGGCGGCCGCGGAAACGGCGGCAGCCTGCCCGCGGCCGAGCCGAAGGTCAGCCAGCCGAAGAAACACCGCACACCGGCAGCCAAGCCCGGATCGCCGTCGGCCGCCCCCGGCACCCATCCCCCCGGGGCGCCGCATGCCCGGCTGATCCCGGTGGTCCCGCTGCCCAAGCCCAACTACGCCGCGCGCCGGGTGCTGCGCCGCCTGGTCCAGGGCGAGGCCCCGCCCACGGCGCCGATGAGCATTGTGGACCGGCTGGCCGGCAGCCCGTATGCGAACCCGATGATCCAGGTGGGCGGCGTGGACGCGTCGGCCCGCAAAACGATCGACTTCGCACTGCACCTGGCGGAGACGATGTTCCGGTACGGCGCCGGCGCGCTGGAGGTGGAGACCAGCATTATTGCGGTCACGGCGGCGATGGGCCTACGCAACATCGAGGTGGATATCACCAACCAGTCCGTGGTCATCAACCACGCCAAGAAGGACGCCACCCCGATCACCCTGCTACGGGTGGTCCGGTCCTGGACGAACAACTACGCCGGCCTGTCCCTGGTGCATGAGCTGGTGACGGACATCGTCTCCGGCGGCGTGGGCCGGGACGAGTCCGTCCGCCGGCTGGACGCGATCGTCA
>JBBRKU010000491.1:0-2553 GCA_038231735.1 Actinomycetales bacterium
CCAGGCCCGGATGGGTAAGGGTGGCCAGCAGCTGGGTTTCGGTCTGCTGGCGGTGCAGATCATCGTCATTGCCCATGCTGGGTGCGAACAGCTTGACCGCGACGTCGCGGCCGAGGTTCTCATCCACAGCACGGTACACGCTGGCCGTGCCGCCGGTACCCAAAAGTTCCGCCGTGCGGTAGCGCCCGCCTAGAAACAGCTCCATGCCTGCTGACCTCCGAGGCACTCATCTCGAGTCCTGTGACTCAAACCTGGATAATCGTAACCCGACACCCGCGCTCAGCCCGCCAGGAAGTCAAGCGCGGCGTTCTTGAACGCCCGCGACGTGATTGCGTTGGTGTGGCTGCGGGCCGGAAGCAGCAGCTGTTCCGCGTGCCCGCTCAGGGCCGCCAGCGCAGGCATGGAGACCGCCCTCTCGTCCTTGTCCCCGGCCACCAGCAGCACCGGCATCCGCGGCACCGCCTCCGCCGGATCGAACGGTTCGGTCTTGACGGCCTCAATCAGGGACAGCAGGGCGAAAATGTTGTTGGAGGGCAGCAGCTGCGCCATTCTGAGCAGTCCCGCTGTGGACTCATCGGCAATGGGCGTACCGTCCGCCAGATACCGCTGCGCCGCGGGAAGGTCAAAGGCCGCCAGCGGATCCAGCGTGCTGGCACCGCCCAGGACCAGGCGGTGCACCAGTTCCGGCTGGGTAGCGCCGAACTCCCAGGCCAGCCGGGAGCCCAGCGAGTAGCCGATCACGTCCAGGCCGCTGGCGGGATCGCCGTCCCGCAGGGGCCGGGCGCCCGCGTCGAAGACAATCTGCAGCAGGTCCGCCCTGATCCGGCTGGGAGTGTAGGAATCCAGGTCCTCCGGAGCCCCGCTGAGCCCGTGGCCCGGAAGGTCGACGGCGATCACCCTACGGCCGGCGCCGGTCAGCGCACTGAGCCAGCCGGCGTCCGCCCAGTTCAGCTTGGTGGAGGAGGCAAAGCCGTGGATCAGCAGCACCGGGCGCGTTCCGGTGCCTCCGGCATCCGCGGAATTCGCCGGTTCATGTGTTTCAACGTGGAGCTGGGGATCGGTGCCCTCGACCGTGTGGGTGTGGATCTGGCCGGTGTGCCTGCCGTGTGCTTCCATCGCCGAGCTCCCTGTGCTGATACCGCTCAATCCTCGTCAAGCACCGCGCTCAGGCGGACCCGGCGCTTGGGCGCCTGTTCCACCGGAACGTTGCCCACAATGCCGGCCGTGTTGTCCGGCACCTCAAAGACAATCAGCGGCTCGCCGACGTTGATCTTTTCGCCGGGTCCGCCATAGACACGCACCACTTTACCCGCCTGGGGAGACGGCAGCTCGACCGCGGATTTGGTGGTTTCCACCTCCACCAGCGGCTGGTTGCGCTCCACCTGGTCGCCCTCGGCCACCAGCCATTCCAGCACGGTTGCCTCGATCAGGCCCTCGCCCAGATCAGGGAGCGGGAAGGAAATTTCAGCCACGGCGGTACTCCAATACTCGCTGGATGCCGAACAGAATCCGGTCAATGTTGGGGATGTACTCATCTTCGAGGTCACCTGAGGGATACGGTACGTCGAAACCGGTGACGCGTTCAACGGGGGCGCGCAGCGTACCGAAGCAGCGTTCGGTGATAAGCGCGGCAACTTCAGCACCCAGCCCGGCTGAGATCGGGGCCTCATGCACAACGACGGCTCGGCGCGTTTTGGCGACCGAGGCAGCCAATCCTTCGGCATCGATGGGCTTGAGCCATCGCAGGTCCAGGACCTCCACCTCGATCCCGTCCTCGGCGGCCAGCTCCGCCACCTGCAGGCAGCGTGCCACCATGGCGCCCCAGGCTATCAGGGTCAGGTGCTTGCCCTCCCGGACGACCTTGGAACCGAGATTGGGGTTCGCGGTGGACGCTGCCGGTGCGACTGCCGCGCCGGTGGGAAGTGCGCCCACGGTAGGTGCGCCGGCAGCGTTCGCCGCGGCGCCGCCGTCGAACGTCACCTTGCCCTTCTGCCAGTAGCGCGACTTTGGCTCCATGAAAATCACCGGATCCGGCAGGGAGGCGGCGTACTTGAGTTGGTGGTAGGCCTCATGCGGGGACGACGGCGAAACCACCTTGAGCCCTGGAATGTGGGCAAAGAGCGCCTCCAGGCTCTCGCCGTGATGTTCGGGGGCGCGGATGCCGCCAAAGCTGGGCACGCGGAGCGTGACGGGCATCGGCAGCGTGCCGCGGCTGCGGTAGTTCATCCGGGCCAGTTGGCAGACGATCTGGTTCACCGCCGGGTAGGCGAAGCCGTCGAACTGGACCTCCGGGATGGGGTGGAAGCCGGCCATCGCCAGGCCGACGGACATGCCCAGGATGCCGGATTCGGCCAGCGGCGTGTCGAACACCCGGTCCGCGCCGAAGCGGGCCTGCAGTCCGTCCGTGATCCGGAAGACGCCGCCCAGCACGCCCACATCCTCGCCCAGCACGAGCGACTGTGGGGTCTCGTCCAAAATCTCCGCCAGCGCCAAATTCAGCGCCTGCTGCATCGACATGGTCTCGGTCTGGCGCCCGGGCAGGGCGTTCCCGCC
>JBBRKU010000492.1:0-2544 GCA_038231735.1 Actinomycetales bacterium
CGCCCGGGACGGCTGGATGTGAAGGTCAAGGTCCAACGCCCCGATGCCGAGGCCGCGGCGGACATTTTTGCCAAGTACGTTACCGCGGACCTGCCGTTCCACGCCCATGACCTGGCCGCCAACGGCGGGGACCTGCGCGCCACTGTGGACGCGATGATCCAGCGCACCGTGGAGGCCATGTACTCGACGGAGAAGTCCAATGAATACCTCGAGGTCACTTACGCCAACGGTGACACGGAGATGCTCTACTTCAAGGACTTCAACTCCGGCGCGGTAATACAGAACGTGGTGGACCGGGCCAAGAAGTATGCCATCAAGGACCTGCTCACCACCGGGGACAAGGGCATCCGGATCGATCATCTGCTGCGGGCCGTGGTGGATGAGTTCCGCGAGCATGAGGACATGCCGAACACGACCAACCCGGATGACTGGGCCCGGATTTCCGGCAAGACGATCGAGACGAAGTCCAACACCGGGCAGTACTTGTGACCGCAGTGCGTGTGATGGGCTCGGAGACCGAGTATGGAATCCACGCACCCGCCGCCCCGGGAAGCAACGCCACCTGGCTCTCCACCCAGGTGGTGCATGCCTATGCCCAGCTGACGGGGGAGCGGGCGGCCGGCGGCAGCGAGACGCGGTGGGACTATACGGATGAGGATCCGCTGGCGGATGCCCGCGGCTGGAGCGTGCCCCGGCAGACGGCTCATCCCTCGCAGCTGACGGACCAGCCGCCGGAGCTCACGGCCGCGCAGATCGCGCTGGAGGGCGGTGAGCTGGACGCGGACAGCGATGACCCGCCCGGAACCCTGATGATGAACATGGTGTTGGGGAACGGGGCGCGGCTCTACGTGGACCACGCGCATCCCGAATACTCCAGCCCGGAGGTGACCAACCCTCTGGATGCGGTGCGCTGGGATGCGGCCGGGGACGCCGTCGCGCTGGCGTCGGTGCGGCAGATTGCCCGGACGTCGGGGCTTCCGGACGTGAACCTGTACAAGAACAACACGGACAACAAGGCCGTCTCCTACGGCAGCCACGAGAATTACCTGATGCCCCGGCAGGTGCCGTTCGGACATATTGTCTCGGGGCTGACACCGTTTTTTGTCACCCGGCAGCTGATTTGCGGCGCCGGTCGCGTCGGGCTGGGGCAGGACGGTTCCGGCCAGGGGTTCCAGCTGAGCCAGCGGGCGGATTTCTTCGAGGCCGAGGTGGGGCTGGAGACCACCATCCGTAGGCCCATCATCAACACCCGCGACGAGCCGCATGCCACCGCGGACAAGTACCGGCGCCTGCACGTGATCATCGGGGATGCGAACCTGAGCCAGGTCTCAAACTTCCTTAAATTCGGGACGACGGCGTTGGTGCTGGACATGATTGAGCACGGTACCGTGCCAGTGCTGGAGGTCTACGAACCGGTTGAGGCACTGCATCATGTCAGCCACGACCTCTCGCTGGGCGGGGTGCTGCGGCTGATCGACGGCCGGCGCGTCACCGCGTTGGACATCCAGTGGATCTACCTGGAGGCCGCGCAGCGCCACGCCGCCGATACCGGGGCGGCGGACCCGGCCTGCGGGGACGGCCATACCGCCCTGGTGCTGCGGCGCTGGGAGGAGGTGCTGACGCAGCTGGCGGCGGACCCGGCCGGGGCGGCCGGACAGGTGGAATGGGCGGCCAAACTCGGACTGCTGCAGCAGTACCGGGACCGGGACGGGCTGCCATGGAGTGATCCGCGGATGGGCCTCATTGATCTGCAGTGGTCCGATGTGCGGCCGGAGAAAGGCCTGTATTACCGGTTGCTGGGCCGCGGCCGGCTGGAACGGCTGGTCAGCGAGGAGTCCATCCAGCGTGCCGTGGCGCAGCCGCCGGAGGACACCCGGGCCTATTTCCGCGGCCAGTGCATCCAGCGCTTCGGCGCCAGCATTGTCGGGGCCAGCTGGGATTCGGTGATTTTTGAACTCCCGGGCCAGCGCCGGCTGCAGCGGGTTCCCACCCGGGAACCGCTGCGCGGGACACGGTCGCTGACCGGCGGCTTGTTCGAAAGACACCGGGATGCAGGGGAATTTCTGGCCGAATTACTGGATTCCCCGGCGTAGGAACCCGCCGCGGAATCTGCCGGAAACCACACCCGGAAAATCATCAGTTGAGAAAGCTCAGTAGTGCGGCCGCGGCGTGGCAGGATGATGATAGAAAGATCTCAGGAAGGGGAGCACGATGGCATCTCAGGAGAAAAAGAACGTTTCGGGACGTACCGAAGAGGTGGACGTTCCGGACGGTGAGAGCCCGCTGGCGCCCTCGGGCCCGCAGGCCTCCGCGGCCACCGAAGGCGTCGATGATCTGCTGGACGAGATCGACGGCGTACTCGAATCCAATGCGGAAGAATTCGTGCGCGGGTTCGTCCAAAAGGGCGGGCAGTAGGACGCCGTGATGCACGAGACCACTGGGCGGGTAGCCGCCGCAGCGACCTCCTCCTTCACCGAGCATCTGGCCCAGTCCCGACCCGATCTGCTGCCGTACGGACGGCCGTTGCCCGCGGGCAACCTGCCG
>JBBRKU010000493.1:0-2542 GCA_038231735.1 Actinomycetales bacterium
CAGGGCCTCAGCGCCGTTCCATCAACCATGGTGTGGCGGGAGTATCTGCAAAAACCGAGGATCGTAGTCGACACTGCCAACCTGGTTGTTGTCCTGGTCTTGGTCGTCCCGATGGCGGGGGCCGGATGGGGCGCCATGGCACTGGCCTGGTCACGGGTCGGGGGCCAGCTGGTGGCGGCAATTGGTTATTGGATCATTACGCCCAAGCGTTATCTGCCCGGTTTTGACCGCGCCGTGGCTTCCGAAGTGCTTCGACTGGGACTGCCGCTGGCCATGGCCAACCTGGTGGTCTTCGTCACGCTGAACCTGGACTATCTTCTGATGGGCCGGATATTGGGTCCAGTCGAGCTTGGCATGTACCTGTTGGCCTTCAATCTGGCCGGTCTGCCCAGCGGCGTCGTCACTGCGGTTATCCGCTCCGTGGCTGTGCCGACCTTCGGCCGGCTGCACGCCGAGGGAACGCTGGGCCAGACGTCCATACGCTTCGTCTTCGGCATCAGCTACGCGGCATTCCCTGTTTCCGCACTGCTGATCGCTCTGGCACACCCGCTTATTGTCACGATCTACGGCGACAAGTGGGCCCACGCAGCGGCGGCGATGGTGGGCCTCGGCCTTTTTGGAGCGGCGAGGATACTCGTCGAATTGTTTGCCGATCTGTGTGTCGGCGCTGGCAGGACGATGGGACTCTTCTGGATCCAGGTCGCCTGGCTGGCAGCATTGGCGCCCGCACTCTTCCTCGGAATCCATTGGTGGGGCGCACCGGGCGCGGGCATCGCCCATGCCGTAGTCGCTTTTCTCGTAGTTGTTCCCCTATACGTCGCGGTGCTGTGTTCGGTGCTTAGCGTCAGTGCCGTTCGGCTGCTCCGGGTCTGTCTGGCCCCGGCGGCAGCCGCAGCAGCCGCAGGCGCAGCAGCATGGTGTGCCTCGGTGTGGATTCCGACACCGTTGGTTGCCTTGGGAGTCGGTGGCCTCACCGGAGTCGGGGCATACCTCGCGCTGACCTACCGCAGCGGCAAGCAACTCATTCAACAAATCCGGCAAGTAGCAAGAGAACCAGAAAGCCCGCGCGAGCCAATTTCGATGTTGGCGTCCTCGTCAGTGGCAACAATTGAAGCCGTCACAGTTAAGGAGTCCTGAGCAGATGAATCTCCACAGCATTACGGAAATCCCGTTGGTGGATCTGGTAGCACAACAGGAGGAAATTCATGACGCGCTGTGGCCCGTTCTGGAGGACATCTTCCGGCGTGCCGCTTTTGTGGGCGGCTCGGAGGTTAACGACTTCGAGGCCAGCTATGCCCGCTTCATCGGGGCACATCATTGTGTCGCCGTAGGAAACGGCACGGACGCCATCGAGTTTGCGCTCAGGGCAGCAGACATCGGACCTGGCGCAGAGGTGATCGTCCCTGCCAATACGTTCATTGCCACCGCGGAGGCCGTGCTGCGTGCCGGAGCAACGCCCGTCTTGGCCGACGTGGACGCCCGACACCTGCTGCTGGACCCGGAGGATGTTGCAGAACGGATTTCGGAGCGGACGGCAGCCATCATCCCCGTTCACCTCTTTGGCCAGATGGCGCCCATGGAGAGGATGACCTCCATGGCCGAATCTGTCGGTGCGGTGATCATAGAAGATGCTGCCCAAGCACAGGGAGCCCGCCGTCACGGGGAGTACGCCGGGACCGTAGGGCTACTAGGTGCGACCAGTTTCTACCCCGGTAAGAACCTTGGGGCGGCCGGTGACGGCGGGGCGGTCACGACCAATAGTGCGGAGCTTGCCCGCCGAGTGCGCCTGCTGGGCTCGCATGGCAGCGAGCACAAGTATCTACACGAGTCCTTGGGGTTTAATTCGCGGCTGGACACAGTACAGGCTGCAGTTCTTCAGGTGAAACTTGCCAGACTTGAGCAGTGGAATGCACGCAGACGCAACGCTGCCGGGTACTACCAGGAGCTGCTTCGCGGGATTCCTGACCTAACCGTTCCTACATCGGCTGCTGGCAATGAGGATGTCTGGCACCTTTTCGTTGTGCGAGTACCTGAACGTGATCTGGTTCTGGAGCGGCTTCGGGCAATCGGCATTAACGCGGCTGTCCACTACCCGGTTCCCCTTCATCTGACGTCTGCCTGGAAGCGCCTCGGGCTGCCAAAAGGTAAGTATCCAGTGACAGAGGCTGCCGCTGGAGAAATTCTCTCGTTGCCTATCCATCCGCATATTCTGCCTGGGCAGCAAGAGTACATCGTGGAGATGCTCACAAACATTCTGGAGGAATTGCGGTGATTGCGTCCACAACCAACGCGGATTTAGTAGTTGTGACCCCGAGCTACGCCCCGGATCTGGAGCTGTGCTCCGATCTCAACCATTCCGTTCTGGAGTTGACGTCCAAGGACGTGGAGCACCATATCATCGTTCCGACGAAGGATTTGCCCTTATTCCGGCGATTGACCGGTCCAAGGACAGTACTTCACAGTGTCCGCGAATTCCTGCCGACATCAATGATAAAAGTGCCTGGGGCCAATGTCTGGGTAAATGCCCGTCGCCCGTGGCCGC
>JBBRKU010000494.1:0-2540 GCA_038231735.1 Actinomycetales bacterium
CTGCTGCACGGCCTGGTTACCGGTCAGCGCGCCCAGGGCGTGGGTGTAACCCTCCGGGCCGGCGGTGCTCAGCTGGTCCCAGAGCTTCTCCGCCCCGCGGCGGGCCAGCGTATGCTCCTCGTTGACGCGGCCACGCAGCCGCACGACGTCGGCGCCGGAGTAATCGCGCCGGGTACCTTCCCAACGCGGGTCGGCAGCCCACTCAAGCTCCAGAGCCTGGGCCTGCTGCTGGGGCGTCGTTGCCGTGGGGTCGAATGCTGCGCTCATTATTTTGCTCCTTTGCATCACCCGGTGTGGATGAGTTCCTTCGTAAAATCAACCTTTCTCTAGTTCCACCAGGTTTACTAGATGGAAAAGATAAGAAAAAATGCATTTCTTCGCGTATGCTTAAGAAATGAACTCTACTGGCTGGAACCGGCCCTCCAAAGCCCTCGCGGTTGCGGCCGCGACGGCGGAACGCGACAGGATTGATGTCATCAGCCTGGGTCGCCGGGTGCGCCACCTCCGCAAGGAACAGGGGATGACGCTGGACGCCCTGGGGGCCGCCGTCGGCACCGCCCCTTCTCAGCTCTCGCTGATCGAGAACGGCAAGCGGGAGCCGAAGCTGGGGATGCTGCAGAGCCTGTCCAAGGCCCTCGGCGTCGGCATCGAACAGCTGCTGGGAGCCGAGCCGCCCTCCCGCAGGGCTGCCCTGGAAATCGAACTGGAGCGTGCGCAGCGCGGACCGCTCTATGAGTCCTTGGGCCTGCCGCGGGTACGCGTAGGCACAAGGCTGCCGATGGATGTTCTGGAATCCCTGATCGGGCTCCAGAACGAGCTGGAGCGCCGGCTGGATGAGCAGGCTGCCACCCCGGAGGAAGCCCGCAGAGCGAACACCGCCCTCCGCTCTGAAATGAGGGCACGGAACAACTACTACGAAGACATCGAACGCCAGGCGCAGGAGCTGCTGAAAGCTGTCGGTCACACGCGGGGGCCGCTCTCCCACCATGTGGCGGCGGATATTGCTGAGCATCTCGGTTTCAGCCTGCGATACGTGGGCGATCTGCCGCACTCCACCCGTTCGGTGACGGACCTGAAGAACCACAGGATCTACCTGACCCAACAGGACCGTTCAGATCATGACCCCCGCGCTGTGCTGCTGCAGGCGGTGGGCCACTACGTCCTGGGCCACCGGCCTCCGACGGACTACGCGGATTTTCTCCGCCAGCGTGTGTACACCAACTACTTCGCAGCGGCCCTGCTCATGCCGGAGAAGGACACCGTGGCCTTTCTGCGGGAGGCCAAGGCGACCAAGGAGCTGGCCATTGAGGACATCCGCGACGCTTTCGCCGTGTCCTACGAAACCGCGGCGCACCGGTTCACCAACCTCGCGACACAGCATCTGGGCATCCCCACACATTTCCAGAAGGTCCACGTCAGCGGCATCATCCACAAGGCCTACGAGAACGACGGCGTGAACTTCCCCGCGGACCACACCGGCGCCATCGAGGGCCAGCCGGTGTGCCGGTACTGGACGTCGCGGGCCGTCTTTGATGTGCCGGATAAATTCCGCGCCTTCAACCAGTACACGGACACGGCGGTCGGAACGTACTGGTGCACCGCGCGGACCGAGCGGCACTCCTCCGGCGAGTACTCACTGAGCATCGGCGTGCCCTATGCACACGTGAAGTGGTTCCGCGGGCGCGACACCCAGGAACGCTCGCAGTCCCGGTGCCCCGACGAGAGCTGCTGCCGCCGCCCGCCGCAGGAGCTGGCGCAGCAGTGGTCAGGATTCGCGTGGCCAAGTACGCGCGCCAACTCCCATTTGCTGGCCGCCATGCCGCCAGGTGCCTTCCCGGGAGTGGACGAAACCGAGGTCTACACCTTCCTGCAGACCCACGGCACGCCCTGAAACGGCTTCAGACAGCCACCCCGGGCACCGGTACAAATTCAGCCCGGGAGTCCGTGCGGCAGATTCTTTCCTGGGTGGGGACGGGCGCTCCGGACTCGCTGAATCGGATCCCGGCGGTTCCAGGTCCGGAACCTGCCGGACTCGCGCCCGCCTGTGCCCAGGCCTGACGCCGCCCAAGGCTGCGATCGTTCCCTTTCGGTGACACCCCTGACCTCTTCATAGCAGACGGCTCATATCAAAGATCGCCGTTGCTTCCCAGTTGCTTGAATTTCCGGGGGATGTTTCGGGATATGTTGATTGGGGTCAGCCAATGGCCGATCGAGCGGCAGTAGCCAACGAGGGACCACGCATTGCCCTTGCCACGCGCAGGCGAGGCGACCATGGGGCAGAATTGAGGAGAAGCGGCGGATTCGAGTGTGGATCCCTTCGCATCGAGAGGATTGTTGATGGCCGTCGATAGGGATGGTGTGCCGCGGGGGATGAGCTGTTGTTCACCGTCGCGGCGTTTGCCTGCCCCTGCTGTTGCCCTGCCTCCACCCGGTCCGCGGGCAGGCGTCGTGCATGATGAGGTGGGGATCCCGGGCGGGCTCTTCCTGATGGGCGACAGTTTCGATGAAGGGTATCCGGGGGATGGCGAGGTGCCGGTGCA
>JBBRKU010000495.1:0-2532 GCA_038231735.1 Actinomycetales bacterium
AGAAGGAACAGGCCCAGCTGGCCGCCATCGTGGCCGCTTCCGCGAATCAGCCTGCCCCGAGTGCTCCGCCAGGCGTTGCCGCCCAGAGCAGCGGCAGCCAGGCGAGCAGCTCCAACAGCCAGCCGAGCGGCAGCCAGGGCGGTGGCACAACGCCACCTGTAGTGAATACCCCGGTTCCTCCGGCAGCCAATAACCCGGCACCACCGGTTGCCGAGCCGGCTCCGGTGACGCCACCAGCCACTCAACCCCCGGCGCAGCAGACACCGCCGCCTACACCGCCGTCGAACGGATCAGGCATCGCGGGAATGGCCGCTTACGCGATGTCGAAGGTCGGTGGCCCGTACGTCTACGGCGCCGTCGGTCCCACAGCCTTCGACTGCTCAGGATTGGTACTGCAGGCCTTCGCTTCGGTGGGCATCTCAGTCGCACGCACTGGTACCGCACAGTTCTGGCAGGCCCCAGTCCGTGTCCCGATCAACCAGATGCGCTACGGCGACCTGCTGGTCTTCAATGACGACGGCACGGGCAACTTCTCCCACATCGCCATCTACATCGGCAACAACAAGGTGGTGCAGGCTCTGAACCCGGGGCAGGGAATCCAGGTGACCGATCTGGCCTGGATGTCCGGGATGTCCCTCTACGGCTACGCCGCCCGCTACTGATTCGGTCTCGGCAAGCTCGACCAGCGGACTCCGGCTAGTCCCCCAGCATTGGACCGAATGAGGCGCGGTCGGCGAGCCTTGGGTCTTCCTTGTCCGGCACCACCATCACCGGTCCCTTCGCGTGGTGAAGCACACCGTCCGTCGTCGAGCCCAGCAGCATCCCGGCGAATCCGCCGCGGCCGCGCGTGCCCAGCACCAGCAGCTCGGAGGTCTTAGTGGCCTCGATGAGCACCTCCACCGGCGCACCGTCCGCCAGCTCGGTCCGGATCGGCAGCGACGGGAAATGGCTGGTCAGCCAGGCCAGGCCCGCGTCAAGCTGGACGTGGATGTCACGGAACAGGGCGTCGCGGTCCAGCGGCGCCGGCACCCAGGCCATGGACCCTGTATAGGGCGGGACCGCGCAGATCACGTGCAGCGAGCGTCCGGCGCGCTGGGCCTGCTCAGCGGCCACCAGAACGGCCAGCCGTGCCTGGTCCGAGCCGTCAACACCGACTGTGACCACATTCTGCACCTCGGCCGTGGACGGCCTGTCCTGCCGTCCGGGCGAGTGGTGGGGCGTCTCCCCCAGCCTGTCAGCGCAGCTGAGCGGAACGGTCACTGTGGGGCATTTGGAATGCGCGGGTAGGGCGCTGCTGACGGAGCCCAGCAGCCGGCCCACAAAGCCACCCCGGCCGCGCGAGCCGAACACCAGAAGTTCGGCCGTTTCGGACATCTCCAGCAACACCCCGGCGGCGTCGCCGCTTTCCACCCGTGCATCGAGCTGGAGGTCCTGGCCGGCAAGCTTGGCCACCGCCTGCTGGAGGACGGCCTCGGCGCCCTCGCGGATGACGTCGTCGTCCACGGTCGCGTAGCCGCCGTCGAGGCCGGAGGCGGCAAAAATCGGTACGGTATAGGCGGTCACCATATGCAAGGGACGACGGCGGCGGGCCGCCTCGCGCGCTGCCCAGACAAGAGCACAGTTGCCCTGATCAGAGCCATCCACACCGACCACGATTCCGGTGGGCACGGGGGGTGGTTGCTGCTGGCCCGCTCCAGTACTGCCCGTCGGTTCGGTCACGGCGCGCCTCCTTCGATCAGCGCCGCTGCCCCGTTGCAACGGCTAAGGCCCCCACACCGGAAGCCCTTACCTGGAACTATTCTCGGTTCGTTTGGGCACGTCAAGTTGACCAGCCGGAGGTCCGGCGGCGGGTTACGTGGCCATCCCCGATGACGAGTGCAAGCGCCGGCGGGTATTTCCATTCGGCGGCGGCATTGTAAATTTTTTCGCGGCGGCCGCCCGGACCGGGGGAAATTGCCTCGTCCGGTAATCCACAATCTTGGCAAGGGTCTATCCAGCGTTTCAAAAGTTCTGTAGTCTTCGAGAAATCGCTGATCCGATAGGCCTGTTTCAGAACGCCTGCCTGAGCCGCGTGTTGTTTCCAATGACCGCCGGCGGACAGGTTGCTCACCTGAGCATCCCGTAAGCTCGGAAAGCGTTCACCTATTCTGTTCACGAAGGATTGACCCATGATGAGTGTGCCGTCAGCACCCATGGCAACAGAGTCCACCACCACCGTGGTGATCGGCTCCGGCCTGTCCGGGCTGGCTGTGGCCAGTGAATTAAGCCGGCAGGGAGTGCATTCCATCGTGGTCGACGGGCTGGACTTCCTCGACGCTGCCGAACCGAGCCGCCGGGCGAAGGTTTCAGATCCGGTCGCGTTCGGCGAACGGGCCGAGATCCTCCGTCTGCTGCGGCACTATGCGCAGACCCACCATCTGGATGTGCGTAACTCCACCCGCGCCCTTGAACTGACCATGGTGGGAAACCAGGCCAGCGGGGCCTCGCGCCCCAAAAAGTGGATCATCCAGACGGCGGACGGCGTGCTGATGG
>JBBRKU010000496.1:0-2527 GCA_038231735.1 Actinomycetales bacterium
CGGGTGGTCACTACCGCGCCCTTCTCGCCGGCGCGGGCCGCTTCCTCCACGAAACCCACCGCGCGCGGGTAGGTTCGCGTCAGCTGCGGCATCAGCCGGCCGGATTCACCCGTGGTGGCGCCGTAGATGGCCCCTAGCAGTGCCACCTTGGCCTTGGCGCGGTCGCCGCCGAAGCCCTGCGCGGCAATACCTGCATAAAGATCCTTGTCCCGGGCGGCTTCCGCCATCCCGCCGTCCTGCGCCAGCGCCGCCAGCACCCGTGGCTCCAGCTGCGCGGCGTCGGCGACAATCAGCTTGTAGCCGGGATCCGCGTAGGCCGCTGCGCGGATCTGTTTGGGGATCTGCAGCGCACCCCCGCCGCGCGAGGCCCACCGCCCGGAGACGACGCCGCCCACCACATACTCCGGTCGGAACCGCCCATCCTTGACCCACTGGTCCAGCCACGTCCAGCCGTTCGCCGCGTGCAGCCGGCTCAGTTTTTTGTAGGCCAGCAGCGGTGCGATCGCCGGGTGGGTGATCTGCTGGAGCTCCCACGAGCGCGTGGTTTTGGCCTCAATCCCGGCCCCGTGCAGGGCGCGCATCAGTTCCAGCGGGGAATCCGGGTTCAGGGCAGGGGCGTTGAGCTGGTCGCGAAGCTCCCGGGCCAGGATCTCCAGTTTCTCGGGCCGCTGCAGACCCGCCGGCCGGGGCCCCAGATGATCGTGCAGGATCTGCTGGTGCAGGTCCTCGCGCCAGGGCAGTCCGGCCTGCTGCATCTCGGCCGCAATCAGGGCGCCGGCGGATTCCGCGGCCAGCAGCAGGTTCAGCCTTGCGGGCTCGGTCGACTCGCGGACCGCCCGCAGCTGGAGGCGGAAGTCGTCCTGGAGCTCGGCCGGCCCCGGGCCGTCCTGGCGGACCGGCTGGTCGAAAAGGCTGTCCTGGTTCGGGACCTCCGGGCGAGGTTCAAATCCGACTTCCACCGGCAGTGCGCGCGTGTTCCGCGCGTAGTCGGTGTGCGCGGTGAATTGGGAAAACACCAGGATGTTCCGGCTCAGCGAGAGGTCATGGCAGCGCTCCACGCTGACGCCGGCGGCGAGCAGCTGCGGGTACCACTGCTGGGTGCGGTGCCAGACCCAGCGCGGCTGCACCTTGGCCTCATAGTGGCGGACGACGGCGGGAAGGTCCCTGAGCGCGACCCTGACCTTTTCCTGGCTGGGGCTGCCGTCGGCGCCGAGGGGGAGTACATCCACCGCCGGCGCGTCTGCGGCCGCTTTGGATACTGCACCCGGTGCAGGCCTGTTCGCCGGGCCGGCACTGGATCTGGCCACCGCACCTGCCGTGGTCGCCGAGGCAGCGTCGGAGGCGGCGGCCAGGAGCAGGTACATGCCTCCATTCTGCCCCGGCCGCAACCGGCGATCGGCTAATTGCGGACAACAAGCGTCCTCGAAGCAACTTGCGCCCGAGTTGATGGGTCATCGACTTTGCCGTTTCCTGTCGCCGAGAGGTCGCTATGTGTGACCTTGGCTGCCCGCAAGGCCGCTGCCCGCAAGGCCGCACTTAGCGACCGTTCGCGGAGCTGTCGCTCGGGGCCGAATTAGGTAGGCTGCCCTATCGCTGCCCTATCGCTGCCGCCCTATCGCGCCGCCCGGGGCTGCGGCTGGCAAAGGAACGGTTCCGACATAGGAATGGTCCTCCACAGGCCCACCGCCTCCGCCATGGGCGCACATGGATCCCATGACAGCTGGTGCCGGCCGTCGCCGCGGCTCAGGCTGGTCCCATGTCAGGACTATCCGCCCCGTCCAGCCGCCTCGCCGAGCGCTCCCGGGCCCCGGCTGACTCGGTGGACGCGCGCCCTTGGGTACCGGCCACGGCTGCCAACGTGCTGCTCATCTCGGCGTCAGAGCTGCTTCAGGACGAGGTTGCCCGGATTGCCGCCGCAGCCGACGTAGGCCTTACCGTCGCGCAGACTGTCCAAGAGGCCGGAGGGGACTGGGACCGCGCCGCCGCCGTCCTGATTGGGAGTGACATAGCCGGCGGCATGCCGCACCGCCGGGGGCCCATCGTCCTGGTCGGGTTGTCCGCCGACAGCGAGCTGTTGTGGCAGCAGGCCTCCGCATCCGGGGCGGACCGGGTGGCCGCACTGCCCGAAGCCGCGGAATGGCTGGCGGAATTCCTGAGCAGGCTGCGGGATTCCGGATCAGCGGGCTTCGTTCTGGGTGTGATCGGAGGCTGTGGCGGCGCCGGCGCGTCCACGTTGGCCGTCATGCTGGCGGCCAACGCTTCGTCCCAGGGCATCCG
Organism: Actinomycetales bacterium; assembly: GCA_038231735.1. Lineage (GTDB taxonomy): Bacteria > Actinomycetota > Actinomycetes > Actinomycetales > Micrococcaceae > Arthrobacter_M. The sequence continues at coordinate 2,278 of JBBRKU010000496.1, forward strand.
CACGCTTCTGGCGGACGGGGATGAATGGGGCGGCGGACTGGACATCGCGGTGGCTGCGGAGGAGGTGCCAGGCCTCCGCTGGCCCGATCTGCAAGCGGCGACCGGAACCATCAGTCCGGGCCAGCTGGCCGCGGCGTTGCCGGTCGTGGCCGGATTCTCGCTGCTGTCCTGGGGACAGCACGCCGCCGAGGGTCCCTTTCAACTGCGGGTTGACGGGATGGGCATCGAAGTCCTCAAGGCGGCGCGCCGC
>JBBRKU010000497.1:0-2523 GCA_038231735.1 Actinomycetales bacterium
CAAGGGCTACGCGACCGCCTCGCACCGGGCAGCGATCATTGCCCACGGTCCGTCCCCGTACCACCGGATGAGCTGGCGGCTCACCGGCGATGCTGACGCCACCGCCACGTTGGAAGGCGACGCCGCTGTTGCGTTGGACTGCGAAGGCCTTCCCGGTGGGGGATGATGGAAGCATGAGTGCCGAAGATCTGGAAAACTATGAAACGGACATGGAGCTGCAGCTCTACCGTGAATACCGCGACGTCGTGGGTCTTTTCAGCTATGTCGTGGAAACGGAAAGGCGTTTCTACCTGGCCAACCATGTGGACCTTCAGGCCCGCTCCGCCGATGGAGAGGTCTATTTCGACCTGACCCTGCAGGATGCATGGGTCTGGGACGTCTACCGTTCGGCCCGGTTCGTCAAGAATGTCCGCGTCATCACCTTCAAGGACGTCAACGTCGAGGAACTGGCCAAATCCGACGATCTGGCGGTTCCCAAGGATGGAAGCCTGGGCCTCTAGCGTCCACGGATCGCTAGGCCCAGGGGGCGGTAGCTCCTCGACGGGTGTTCCCGAGCGCTCCATCCGCGCAGCTGTCCTCTACAGGCGGCGCGCCGCCCCGCCGTTCCCACATAGCGAGTTCGCCTCCTTCCGCTGACTCCTGAGTCCCTCCAGGCTGGTACCGGAGGTGCTCATGAAAGCAAAAGACGTTCTGGGCCAGCGAGGGGAAATGCTGGCGGCTGACTTTCTCGAAGACCGCGGAATCAGGGTCATCGATCACAACTGGCGTTGCCCTGTGGGAGAAATCGATCTCGTCGCAGTAGATGGCCAGACGCTCGTAATTGCCGAAGTCAAGACCCGCAGATCGGTCAAATTCGGCCACCCGTTCGAGTCGATCACTGACGCCAAGCTGAACAGGCTCAGGACACTGTCCGTGCTGTGGTCGCGGGAGCATGGTGTCTTCCTGCCTCGCTCGCGCATCGATGCCCTGGCGGTGCTCGACGACGGTCGCGGCGAGCCGGTCGTCGAGCACCTCCGGGGGGTGGGGTGATGCCGATGGGACGCACCTTCTCGGTGGCGCTGGTGGGCTTGAACGGGCACATCGTTGAGGTCGAGGCGGACATCGGGCAGACGCTGCCCAATTTCATCCTGTTGGGCCTGCCGGACGCCTCCCTGAACGAGGCCAAGGAACGCATCAGGGCGGCGGCGCACAACTCCGGAATACCACTGAGTCGGCGCAAGATCACCGTGAATCTGGTCCCCGCGTCGCTGCCCAAGAAGGGATCAGCCTTTGACCTCGCCATCCTCATGGCGGCCCTGCGTGCGGCCGGGGATATCCGCGAAACGGGACGGACCATCTTCATTGCCGAACTGGGCCTGGACGGCCGGCTCCGCCCGGTGCGCGGCATCCTTCCGGCCGTGATGGCTGCTGTCCGTGCGGGATATGCGGACTTTGCCGTGGCCATGGGCAACATGCGGGAGGCAGAGCTGGTGCCCGGGGCCAGGGTAGTCGGCTACCGGTCGCTGGCCCGGGTGGCGCTGGATTTCGGCGCCGACCCGCAAAACCTAGTGCTGGACGAATACCCCGAAACAGATCATGCCTTCGCAGCGGCGCCACCGGGCGAAGATGCCGCCGCGCCGCCCGACCTGGGCGATGTGGCAGGCCAGCAGGAAGCCCGGCAGGCCCTGGAGGTGGCGGCGGCCGGCGGCCACCACCTGATGCTGGTCGGACCGCCGGGCGCCGGGAAAACGATGCTGGCCGAGCGGTTGCCGGGCCTGCTCCCGGACCTGGACGATGCCGACGCGATGGAAGTGACCGCCATCCATTCGCTGGACGGCTGGACCACTTCGGTGTCCTCGCTGATCCGCAGGCCGCCCTACGAACGCCCGCACCACACCGCCAGCACCGTGTCGATCATCGGCGGAGGCAGCGGCCTGCCGCGACCGGGCGCGGCATCGCGGGCGCACAAGGGCGTCCTCTTCCTGGATGAGGCGCCCGAGTATGAGCGGAAGGTGCTCGACGCCCTCCGCCAGCCGTTGGAGAGCGGCGAGCTGATCCTGCACCGTTCCGCCGGCACAGCCTCGTATCCGGCCAGGTTCCAGCTCGTACTGGCCGCCAATCCGTGCCCCTGCGGTAAGGCGGCAGGCAAGGGGATGGACTGCACCTGCTCCGCGATGTCCAGGCGCCGCTACTTCGGCCGCCTTTCCGGACCATTGCTGGACAGGGTGGACATCCAGCTTGAGGTCAACAGGCTCTCGCTGGCAGAGCTTTCAGACAGCGGCCAGCGGGATTCCACGGCCGTCGTGGCCGAGCGCGTACGGATGGCGCGGGATCGCCAGCGCCGGCGGTTGTCCGACTACGGACTGGCCCGTAACGCTGACGTCACCGGGAAGCTGCTGCGCGGCACTTTCCGGCTGCCGGCCGGGGACCGGGCCATGCTGGACAAGGCAATGGAACTCGGCACCCTTACGGCCCGGGGCTATGACCGGGTGCTGCGGTTGTCCTGGACACTGGCCGATCTGGCGGATATCCGGCGACCGCGCG
>JBBRKU010000498.1:0-2515 GCA_038231735.1 Actinomycetales bacterium
CCGCCAGGGTCGGAGGGAGGCGGGTCGTCGCCCTATGGAGCGGGGATGCCATGCCCGCGGCCCCGGAGTTCTCGGTAACGCTGAATTCGCCCGCCATCGTCGCGGACATCTCCGCCGCGGCCGCAACAATTTGTTAAGGCAGCAACATCGTTCTCTGATTTCTGGCCGGCAGCTACCGGCCCTGCGCAAGGTGACCTGACCGGCGTTCCCTTGCCACGTCCCGGGGCAATCGCCACTATTGAGGCATGGCAGTACCCGGGTTAAACAGCATGGCATCGGTGCGCAAAGCCATGATGCTGCTGGACGTCCTGGCCGGCGATGCCCAGGGACTGACGGCGAAGGAGATTGCGCTCCGGCTGGACGTTCCGCTGCCAACCGCCTACCGGCTGCTGCAAACCCTCACTGAAGCGCAGTTTGTTGTCCATCTGCGCAGCGAGCGCAAGTACGCGCTGGGCTACAAACTCCACAGCCTGGATGTTGCGCTCCACCAGCAGCTGGTCACTCCTCCCGCAGTGAAAAGGCTCATTGATCAGCTCCATTTGGACGCGGACGCTGCCGCTTACTATGCCGTGCATCGGGGTGAGGACATCGTCATTGCCCACGTGGCGGATTCCCGGCTGCGCCCGCGGATCTCCGGCATGGGCTTCGGCTTCCAGGGTTATGGGCATGCCACCGCGTTTGGCAAAATCATGCTGGCCGGGATGGATAACCAGCACCGGGAAAGCTACCTGAAACGCTATGGCATGCGGGCCCTGACGCCCTGGACCATCCAGGAGGGCACGGAGCTGCTGAGGCAGTTGGACCAGGTCCGCGCCACGGGCTTGGCAGCGGAGCGGCAGGAGTTCGTTGACGGTACATCCTGCCTGGCGGCTCCCGTGACCAACACGGGCAGGCAGATCATCGGCTCCGTTGCCGTATCGGTGGATGCCTGCGAATTCGAGAGCCAATACGCCCGGCTGAGCAAATTACTGCGGGAGACCGCGCACCGGGTCAGCAGGGGGCTGAACTCGGGGCGGGGCGAGTAGCAAGATCAACGCAAAAAGACCCGCGCAAAAACGGCACTTCAGACAAGGGCATAGCAGAACGGGCGGGGTCACGGCGGCCCCAACCCGTTCCGCCATGGACTACTGCTCGAAATCGGCCACGAGCGTCGCCCGGCCCAGCGTGTGGCTGAACAGGTTGAACCCGAGGTACGCCGGCGTAGCGTTCTCCGGCAGTCCCAGCGACTCCACATCGACGGCGTGGACCACAATGTAGTAATGGTGCACCCCGTGCCCGGGCGGCGGTGCCGCTCCGAGGTAGCGCTTGAGGCTGGCATCGTTGGCCAGCTGCTTCGCACCCCCGGGCAGGCCGGAGCCGGCGTCGTCGCCTGCTCCGCTGGGCAAGGAGGTGACGGACGCCGGAATGTCCGCGACGGCCCAGTGCCAGAAACCGCTGCCGGTGGGCGCGCTCGGATCGTAGACGGTGACGGCGTAGCTCCTGGTGCCCTCCGGGGCCCCGGACCAGCTCAGCTGCGGAGAGATGTCCTGGCCGCCGGCACCCATGATGCCGCTACGGTGCGGCGGCGCCAGCACCGTGCCGTTGTCGACGTCGTCGGAGGTCACCGTGAAGGTGGCCACCTCGGGCAACTCGTCGAAGGGATTTCGTTCAGTCATGGTGGTCTCTTTTCTGCCGGTCTAGATTGCTGACGTGGACATTTGATCGGCAATATACTCCGCCTGCCGGATGGCGAGGGTCACTATGGTCAGCGTCGGGTTGGCTCCGGCGCCGGTGGTGAACTGTGAGCCGTCGGAAATGAACAGGTTGCCGATGTCGTGGGTTTGGCCGAATGCGTTGCAAACGCCGTCCTCGGGCCGGCTGCTCATGCGGGCCGTGCCCAGGTTGTGGGTGGATGGGTAGGGAGGAGTCCGGACCGCTGAGGTGGATCCGACGGCGGCGTACATCAGTTCCGCTTGCTGATAGCCGTGGTTGCGCATGGCGACGTCGTTCGGATGGTCATCGAAGTGGACATTGGGCACCGGGAGGCCGAGCGGATCCAGTACCGTGGTGTTCAACGTGACGCGGTTATTCTCCTGCGGCATGTCCTCCCCCACAATCCACAGGCCGGCCGTGTTCTCGTAGCCGTCCAGGAGGGAGGCGAATCCCGGCCCCCAGGATCCCGGATCGACGAAGCTGGCCAGGAAGGCCGGCCCAAGGGAGAGGGTTTCCATGTAGTAGCCGCCAACAAATCCGCGGTCGGTGTCATGGCGGGATTCGTCCGCAATGATTCCCGCCATGGTTTCGCCGCGGTACATCCGCACGGGCTGCTCGAACTGCGCGTACACGGATCCGGTGGTGTGGCGCATGTAGTTGCGCCCCAGCTGCCCCGAGGAGTTGGCCAGCCCGTCCGGGAACATCGGCGAGCCGGAGAGCATCAGCAGCCGCGGCGTCTCGATCGAATTGCCCGCCACGGCCACAATGCGCGCCTTCTGCTGGTGCAGCTGGCCCTCCTTGTCCGCGTAGATCACGCCGTCCA
>JBBRKU010000499.1:0-2504 GCA_038231735.1 Actinomycetales bacterium
AAGGAGCCGGACCATGACCGCCTGGAAGGTGCGTGATTTCCACTCGACGGATTTGGAGGGGATCCTGCATTTGTGGGAGACCCTGAAATCCGCCGGGTTGGACCCTGTTTATGACCTGTCCGAGGTGCTGGCCTCGTGTGAAAAGGACCATGGCGTCGTCGCCGTTCTGGGCGACGATGTGGTGGGTGCGGCCGTGGGCCGGGCGGCGCATGACCAGGGCTGGATCGTTTTTTTGGCGACGCTGCCGCAGTGGCGCGGCCGGGGGATCGGCACCGCGCTGCTGGCCGGGGTCGAATCCCGGATGGCGCCGCTGGGTCTGACCAAACTCTCGGCACTGATGCCGGACACGGAAACCCGCGTCGATGCGTTCCTGAGCCGCGGCTTCGAGGACAAGAAGAACCTGAGGTACTTCGAGCGCCGGATCCCGCTGCAGCGCCAGGAGCTTGGACCGCTGGGGCAACTGGGAGGCCGGCTGCTCAAGCGCAATCTGTGGGCGAACGTTGCGGGCATGAAGCGGGAGAAGGACCTGCTGGAACGGCGGCTGGTGCTGCCGCTGGCGCGGGCGGAGCTGGCGGAGGAATTCGGCGTGGTGCCGCCGCGCGCCGTCGTTCTCTTCGGGCCGCCCGGCACGGGCAAGACCACCTTCGCCAAGGCCATCGCGTCCCGGCTGGAGTGGCCGTTCGTGGAGGTTTTCCCCTCCCGGCTCGCGGCGGATCCGGGCGGGCTGGCCGGCGCTCTGCGGGAGACCTTCCTGGAGATTGCCGAGCTGGAACACGCCGTGGTGTTCATCGATGAGGTGGAGGAGATCGCTTCGCACCGCTCGGGTGAGCCGCCGTCGGCCCTGCAGGGGGTCACCAATGAGCTGCTGAAAATCATTCCGGCGTTCCGCGAGCAGCCCGGGCGCCTGCTGGTTTGCGCCACCAACTTCATCCGTTCGCTGGACTCGGCCTTCCTGCGGCACGGTCGTTTCGACTACGTGATTCCCATCGGTCTGCCGGACGCCGAAGCGCGGTGGGCCATGTGGCAGCGCTTCATTCCCGCCTCGGTGCTGGAGCAGGTGGAGGTGGAGCTGCTGGTGGAGCGCAGCGGTGGCTTCTCGCCCGCGGACATCGAGTTTGCGGCCCGCAGTGCGTCGCAGCGGGCGCTGGAAAAGGCCATTTACGAAAGCGACGACGGCGGCGGCGGTCCGGCAGGGGGCGATTCCGGTGCCCCCGCCTCCGGGTGGAAGCGCGGTCCGTCCACCCAGGACTACCTGGAGACCATCGCCGAGACCCGGGCGACCGTCAGCGAGGAGGTGGCGGGCGAGTTCCTCGAGGACATTGCGGGTCTGGCCCGTATGTAGGTGAAGATCAGGCTGAATTGTCCGCGAGTTTGCGCTTTACTCTCGACTCACTGCACTGAAGTTCCACCGTCGGGCAGCACCGTCCGATGGCTATACTGTGAGGTAGCCCACATTGCAGTCTGCCTAATCTTGGATCTGGAGAGCCAATGGCCAATTCGCGGTTGCTGGCGGCGGATGAACTCACCTCCGCAGCCCTGCAGAGCTATGCCCAGGCGGCGCATGAGGATCTGGCCGTCGGGCATGCAATAGAAGGCCGGCTGCGCCGGGTGGTGCGAGAATCCTGGGAGCGGTCCCTGCGCAATATGAAGAGCCTCGAGCCGTTGGAACCACACCTGCTGCTCGGCGACGAGGAGCTGGAAGCGTACCGGCGCAACCACCCGCTGGCGGCCATCATGCCGGTCATCCACCAATTGCTGGTGCGGCCCAGCCACGACGGCGGATTGCTGGTGGCGGTCGGCGACGAACACGGCCGGCTGCTCTGGGTCGAGGGCGACAAGGAACTGCGACGAAAGGCGGCCGGCATTAATTTTGTCTCCGGCGCTGACTGGTCCGAGTCCTATGTTGGCACCAGCGCACCCGGGACGGCCCTTGCCCTGGGCAACAGCGTGCAGATCGCCGGCGCGGAGCACTTCAATCACGCGGTGCATCCCTGGAGCTGCACCGCGGTGCCCCTGCACGATCCGGATTCCGGCTCCGTACTGGGCGTCGTGGACATCACCGGCGGTGAAGATGCCGTGGGCCGGTACACGCTGTCCCTGGTCGAGGCCACGGTGGCGGCGGCCGAGGCGCAACTGCGCGTCCAGCGGCTCCAGAACCGGGGCGCCCAGCCGCGCCGGACCGGCCGGTCAACCACCGCCGCCTCGGCCGGCAAGAGCCTCTACCGCGACAGCCTGCAGATACTGGGCCGCGAACAAGGTGTACTGAACCTGTCCGGGGAGGCAGTGCCGCTCAGTGAACGGCACGCGGAAATTTTGACCGTGCTGGCGTTGAATCCGCAAGGGCTGAGCGCCGAAGAACTGGCTGTCCTGGTCTATCCGGCCGGGGCATCGGTGACCACTGTGCGGGCTGAGCTTGTCCGGATGCGCCGGCTGCTGCAGCGCCACGGCGACGTCATCTTGCCGCAGTCGCGGCCCTACCGGCTGCCGCGCGAACTGGTGGTGGA
>JBBRKU010000500.1:0-2500 GCA_038231735.1 Actinomycetales bacterium
ACGGCCTCCACGGACGTAGGGCGTTCTATTGTGCCGGCGACAAGACGGCCTACTTTGACCCGGGATACTTTGATGAGCTGGTGAGCCGATTCGGCTCGTCCGGTGGACCGTTGGCTCAGGAGTACGTCGTCGCACACGTATTCGGCCACCATATCCAGGACACTCGGGGCACCATCGACAAGGCCCAGCAGGATCCGCGGGGGCCGTCGTCGGCGTCCGTGCGGACGGAACTGCAGGCCGACTGCTACCCCGGAGTCTGGATCCGCTATGCCTCCACGCAGCCGGACGCAAAAACCGGCCAGCCATACCTGAAGGCGGTGACGGCTCAGGATTTGCAGGATGCCCTGTCTGCCGCCACGGCCGTGGGCGATGACCGGAGTCAGCGGGCGGCGACAGGCCCCACCAGTCCCGAGTCCTGGACGCACGGTTCCAGCGCCCAGCGGCAAAGTGGCTGTCCGCGGGCTACCAGGGCGGGGACCTGAACAAGTGTGACACCTTCGCCGTCGCTACGCCGTAAGTTCCGCTGGACCGGGGCGGAGCTTGTAGCAGGCCCGTCTATTCGTGGACGTTCCACGATACTCGCACCCCCTGTCAGGGCGCGCTCCGGAGCTTTCTGTCCAGCCCGAAGTACACGAGCGCCATCGCCAGGAAGACTGCGCCGACGCCAGCACAGTTGAGAATGACCATTGCGCCGTGCTCGGCCACGTTGATGAACGGGTACGGGTACCAGCCGGTGATGGCACCGCGGATGACCGTGTAGAGGCACCAGGCCGCCGGGAAGACCAGAACCAGGAACGCCGTTTTCAGGGAAATCCGCGGGCGGGGGCCAAACACGATCCATCCCACGATGACCATGATCGGCACTACGTAGTGCAGGATGCGGTCCGCGTAAAGACCCGCGCCCTCAAGTGCCTGGATTTCCGGCAGGTCGCGCATCAGGAAGAACTGGATGATCATGGTGACTGTGATGTTCACCAGCGCCATCAGTCGCAGGACCAGCCAGACCTGGCCTCCCCTCCGGGCAGCGTTGGCGGCCAACGTCGCGCAGATGCAGAGCACCAGGAAGTTGCTTTCGATGGTAAAAAAGCTGCCGAAATTCCACCAGGCGTGGGCCGGGTTCGCTGTATATCGGGGGCCGCTCACCAGTGCGTAGATCTGGAAGACGAATCCCACCGCCCCGATCAGCGCCGTCGCCATGTGCCACGTCCGCCCGAAGAACTCACGCGAAACAATGGACGGCGTTGACATCGCGGTTTCGGTCATATCCAGAATCGTAGCGGCAAGTAGATTAAAAGCCGCTGACCGCCGGAACAATTTAGTTCCGGCGGCCAGCGGGCGGACTTCGACAGGCCCGGTCAGCGGGGTCTAGATGTTGAAGCCCAGCGCCCGCATCTGGTCGCGGCCGTCGTCCGTGATCTTCTCCGGACCCCACGGCGGCATCCACACCCAGTTGATCCGCCATTCGTCCACGAGGCCGCCGATGGCCTGCTCGACCTGCTCCTCAATGACATCCTGCAGCGGACAGGCCGCCGTCGTCAGGGTCATATCCAGCAGCAGGGCCCCATCCTCCGCGTATCGCAGGCCGTAGAGCAGTCCAAGGTCCACCACGTTAACGCCGAGCTCCGGGTCGATGACGTCCTTGAGCGCCTCCTCGACGTCCTCAAGGTTCGTCTGTGCCGGATTGGCGTGGCTGGTATTGGTCTCAGTCATGATTCCTTCTTAGGCTGTTTTCAGGGCCTGTGCGGCGGTTCTTATGCCTGGCCGGCAACGGCGGGGAGGAAGCGGTCGTAGCCCTCATCCTCAAGACGGTCGGCCAGTTCCGGGCCGCCCTCTTCGGCGATGCTGCCGTCGATGAAGACGTGGACAAAGTCCGGCTTGATGTAGCGCAGGATCCGCGTGTAGTGCGTGATCAGCAGCGTCCCCAGGCCGCCGCCCTCGCTGGCGCGGTTCACACCCTCAGCAACAACCTTCAGGGCATCAACGTCCAGGCCGGAGTCGGTCTCGTCCAGGATCGCGAACTTCGGCGCGAAGAGCTCCAGCTGCAGGATCTCGTGGCGCTTCTTCTCCCCGCCGGAGAAGCCCTCGTTGACGTTGCGCTGGGCGAACTCCGGCTCGATCCGCAGCTGCGCCATGGCGGCCTTGACGTCCTTGGTCCAGGTGCGCAGGCTCGGGGCGGTGCCGTCGATGGCGGTCTTGGCGGTGCGCAGGAAGTTCGTCATGGTGACGCCGGGGATTTCCACCGGGTACTGCATGGCCAGGAACAGGCCGGCGCGGGCCCGCTGGTCCACGGTCATCGTCAGCACGTTCTCGCCGTCCAGGGTGATGGATCCGCGGTCCACGATGTACCGAGGGTGCCCGGCAATGGTGGAGGCCAGGGTGGACTTGCCCGAGCCGTTGGGGCCCATGATGGCGTGGGTCTCGCCCGTGCTGACCGAAAGGCTGACGCCCTTGAGGATCTCTTTCTTGCCCTGTTCCGTCTCGATGCTGACGTGCAGGTCCT
>JBBRKU010000501.1:0-2500 GCA_038231735.1 Actinomycetales bacterium
ACGCCAAGTCCTTTAGGAGCTGATCTGAGGCCGTGACCCTGCGCGGTATCGGACAGCAATAGAATCAGGACCGTGATCCCTTCGCTTTCAGTCGTGATCCCGTGCCGGGACGATGCCGGACCGCTGGAACGCTGTCTGCAGGCATTGGCGCACCAGACCATCCGGCCCCTGGAAGTGATTGTGGTGGACAACGCCTCCCGGGACGGCAGTGCCAGAATCGCTGGACTGTACGGGGCAACCGTGATCCCTGAACCGTTCCTGTGCATCGCGGCCGCCGCAGTAACCGGATATGACGCCGCCACCGGGGACATTATTGTCCGTTGCGATGCCGACACCGAACCGCCGCCCGAATGGTTGGAGAAGATCGCGGCCCACTTCGCCTCCGACCCGTCGCTGGCGGCGGTGACGGGTCCGGGTGCCTTTTACGGATTGCCGTGGTATTGCGCTGTCTTTGCCGACGCTCTATACATGAAGGCCTACTTCCTACTGATGGGTGCGGCCATGGCCCACTGGCCCTTATTCGGTTCAAATATGGCGCTGCGGAGCAGCGTCTGGTGCGAGGGAAGGCATAAGGTCAGCAGGACGGATGCCCACGTGCACGACGACATTGACCTGAGTTTCGTTTTGGGCTCCCGACGCCTCCGCCACGATCGGGAGCTACGGGTGGGCATATCGCCACGGGCCCTTTCCGGGGCGGCAAACATTCGATGCCGCCTTGGACGGGCCTTCCACACCTTGCGCATTCACTGGGGACAGGAGTCGCCGGGGCGCCGTTGGCAGCAGAGATGGCGCCGGGGGCGGCAGAAATAAGCCAGCCGCCGTCGTCGTTAGTGATAATGCCGGGGCAACCAACCCGCGCGTCCAGCGCTCCGCACTCAACCCGGAGGCGACACACCCTACGAAAGGCCGGCCCAACCGTGACTGTACCCCTCTCCATCCTTGACCTGGCGACCATCGGCAGGGGGCAGACGGCGGCGGAGAGCTTTGCAGCCAGCGTGGCCATGGCGCGGCGGGCGGAGGAGCTGGGCTACCGCCGGATCTGGTACGCCGAGCACCACAATATGTCCTCGATCGCGTCCTCGGCCACCAGCGTCCTGATTGCCCACATCGCCGCGAACACCTCCAGCATCCGGCTTGGCGCGGGCGGGGTGATGCTGCCCAACCATTCGCCGCTGACCATCGCCGAGCAGTTCGGCACCTTGGAGACGCTGCACCCCGGGCGGATCGATCTGGGGCTGGGCCGAGCACCGGGCAGCGACCAAAACACCATGCGTGCGCTGCGCCGGGACCCGATGTCCGCGGACAGCTTCCCGCAGGATGTGCTGGAGCTGCAGGGCTACCTGACCGGCCCCACCCGCATCCAGGGCGTGGAGGCGACGCCGGGCAAGGGCACCAACGTGCCGCTGTACATTCTGGGCTCATCGCTGTTCGGTGCCAAGCTGGCCGCCGCGCTTGGCCTGCCGTACGCGTTCGCCTCGCACTTTGCACCCAACGCCCTGCAGGACGCGGTGGCCATCTACCGGCGGGAATTCCAGCCCTCCGCACAGCTGGCCGAGCCGTATGTGATTGCCGGCGTGAACGTTGTGGCCGCGGACACGGCCGCCGAGGCGCAGGCGATGTTCCAGGCCACCAAGCGTGCCCGCGTGTCCCTGTTCCTAGGCGGCGGCAGGACTTTCACCGACGATGAGGCGGACCTGGTCCTGGAGTCACCGCTGGGCGAGCACATGGCGCAGATGGTCAAGTACTCGGCCGTGGGGACGCCGGAGATGGTTCTTGAGTATGTGGAGGAGTTCGCCACTCACGCCGACGCGGACGAGCTGATCGTGGCGCACCAGAGCCAGGGGATCGGCGCGCGGCTGCGGTCCGTGGAGCTGCTGGCGGAGGTGGCGGAGGTGGCGGGGCTGGCGCGGGTTTGAGCGGACGACGGCGGCTGGCGGGCTGGGCGGCTGGCCGGGCTGGGCGGCGGAGGGTCCGGGCGGCGGAGGCTAGTGCGGGTTTAAGCGGCTGGCCTGGCGGCGGAGGCTGCCGGGCTGGTGCGGGTACTAGTAGGACGGCGGCGGCTGGGTTGTCAATCCGGCGGGTGGCTGGGCGGCCTTTGGCTTGCGCCACTTCCAAATGGGGGGCGGAAGGATTCCCCGACCGATCCGCACCGCTTGCCGTTTACGGTGCACCTGTCCTCCACGGTACTCCGCGGTTCGGGGTGGGCGCACATGGCGGTCCCGGTCCCTGAAATTGCCCGCGGTGGCCCGGTAGCGTCGTTTGTATGGATTCCGTTCAGCGCCGGAGCAGTGAAGGCGCCGCCGTACTGGCCGATGCCGTTGCCGATCTGGAGGCCTTCAACCGGGAATTCACCGCCTCCTCATCCTTGATGGGCCGGGCCGGGCCGCTGGAACGGGCGGATCTGCTTGAGCGTCTCTCCCGGCTGCTGCAGCACTCGCAGATCATCGCCGCGCACCCCATTGACGGCCAGAACCTGGCCCCCACCGGGGATACGGATACC
>JBBRKU010000502.1:0-2492 GCA_038231735.1 Actinomycetales bacterium
CACAGTTGGGGGAGGGAAACCTGATTGAGCTTCTCCGCTCCTGCCTGCCGAACATCGGTGAGATCCAGGTGGCGGACGTGCCCGGTCGCTGCGAGCCCGGGACCGGCGAAATCAACTATGCCGCCATCAGCCGGGCACTGACGGCCGCCGGGTATTCCGGGACCGTCGGCATGGAGGCCTGGGCGCAGGGGGACAGCGATGCGGCCCTGGCTGCCTTCCGTACGGCTTTCACCCCGGTGGGAACCTAGCCAATATGGCCGGCCCGGGCGCCGCCGTGCTGCCCCTGATTTCCAGCACCGGGGGGAGCAGCTCGTTCTCCGGCGGGGTGCCTCCCGGCACCAGCCGGGCCAGCAGCAGCTCGGCGGCGCGCGCTCCGGCGGCATAGCTCGAATTGTCCACCGAGGTCAGGCTGATCCGGCGCATCCGGGCCAGCGGGGTGTTGTCATAGCCGGCCACGGAGAGATCCTTCGGCACCGAGAGCCCCCGCTCCTCCGCCGCGGACATGACACCCAGGGCCGCCACATCATTGACCGCAAAAATGGCGCTGGGCCGGTCCGCAGTGGAGAGCAGCCCAAGGCCCGCACGGTAGCCGCCGTCCTCCGTCAGGTCCGCCCGCACGGTGCGGACCAAGGCGTCCAGGCCGGCGGCCGCCATCGCCCGCTCGTAGCCCCGTTGGCGGGCCACACCCACCGCGGTGTGGCCTGCGCCCACATGCGCAATGCTGCGGTGACCCAGGGCGATCAGGTGCTCGACGACCAGGCGGGCTCCGGCGTCGTCGTCGTTGGTCACGACGGTGACGTTGGGGCCGGGTCCGGAAGGGGCCCCCAGCACGACGGTGGGCACATGGGCCGCGGCGGCCACCAGGCTGGGACTTTCGGGCATGGTGCCGACCAGGACCAGGCCCTCGACATTCATTTCCAGCAGCTTGCGCAGCAGGGATTCGCCGCTGCGGCTGTCCAGATGAAAATCACCCATCAGCATCTGCAGGCCGTGCTCGGTCAGGCGTGCGTTCAGCCCCTCCACCGCACTGACGAACCAGGGGTTGCGCATGTCGTTGAGCACCACGCCCACCGTGCGGCTTCGCGATTCGCTCAGGGCGCGCGCCGCTGCATTAGGCCGGTAGCCCAGCTCCCGGACGGCCTGGCCGACGGCGGTGCGCTTGGCCTCGCTGACATAGCCGGTGCCGCGCAGCACCAGCGAGACGACAGACTTGGAGACTCCGGCCCGGAGGGCGACGTCGACGATGGTGGCCGCGCGCCGATGCGCTGGAGCGGGCACTGGTTCCTCCTGTTGTAAAGACAAGCAATTTATACAGACCAGTAATTTGTAAGGACAAAGTATTGACGCTCTGCGGTGCTGGGCCTTAGTCTAGCAAGCAGATGTTGGAGCGTTCCAACATATTACTTCCGCTGCTATAAAGGAACATGATGAAAGACGTAAATCTCGGCCTGGTCGGGGTAGGGCGCATCGGCGTCATGCACGCCAACAACATCGCCGCCCTTAATGAGGTGCTGCATCCGCAGGGGATCAACGTCAGGCTCAGGCTGACCGACGTGGCCCAGGAGCACGCGCGCGGCGTCGCCGCCGGACTCGGGGCCGAATTCCTGCCCACGGTCGCGGAGCTGATTGCCTCCGGGATCGACGGGCTGGTCATTGCCACCGGGACGGGCACGCATCCGGACCTGATCCGGGCGGGGGTCGACGCGGGCATCCCGGTCTTCTGCGAAAAACCCGTCGCCATGAACGTCCCGGACTCGCTTCCGGTGCTGGACTACATCCGCGAAAAGGGCGGCACCGTGCAGATCGGCCACCAGCGCCGCTTCGACGCCGGCTATCTGGAAGCCAAGCGGGCGTTCGGGGCAGGCGAGCTCGGCTGGATAAACTCGCTGCGGGCCGTCACCTGCGACATGACGCCGCCGCCCGTGGAGTTCCTGGCCACGTCGGGGGGACTGTTCCGTGACTGTTCGGTGCACGATTTCGACATTCTGCGCTGGCTGACGGGCCGGGAAATCGTCGAGGTCTACGCCCGGGGTTCCAACAACGGGGATCCGGCCATCGGCGGCGTGGGCGACGTTGACACGGCGCTCGCGGTTGTCACCTTCGACGACGGCACGCTGGGGACGGTTTCCGCCACGCGCTACAACGGCGCCGGGCACGACGTCCGGCTGGAAATCCAGGGCTCCAAGAGCTCGCTGATGGTGGGCCTGGATGAGCACACGGCCCTGGTCTCCGCAGAGCAGGGCGTGGCGTTCCCCTCCGGAACCCCGCACCAGACCTTCGCCGAACGCTTCGAGCAGGCCTACCGTGCGGAACTGGAGGCCTTTGTCCAGCTGGTCCTCGGCCAGCGGGCGAACCCCTGCACTCCGGAAGACGCCGTCGCCGCTTCCCGCGTTGCCGACGCGGCGCTGGAATCCCTGCAGACCGGCGCGGCCGTCAGGGTCGCCTTCTAGCATCGGGCCGGGGATCCGGCGCCAGTAGGCTGAAGCGGTGAA
>JBBRKU010000503.1:0-2483 GCA_038231735.1 Actinomycetales bacterium
AACCGCTGCTGGTTCCCACCGGCGCGGGACTGTTCGGACGGGTCCTGGACGGGCTGGGGCGGCCGATCGACGGCAAGGGCCCGCTGCTGGTGGACGGCCGCGTCCCGGTGGACCATGACACCCCCTCGGCCATGCACCGCACCCGCATCGTCACCCCGCTGCAGCTGGGCGTCCGAGCGATGGACACACTGGCGACGGTGGGCAAGGGCCAGCGTATGGGTCTGTTTGCCGGCTCCGGCGTGGGCAAGTCCTCGCTGCTGTCCATGATTGCCCGCGGCACGGACGCCGAGGTGTCCGTGATTGCCCTGGTGGGGGAGCGCGGGCGCGAGGTCCGGGAGTTCCTGGAGGACGATCTGGGACCCGAGGGCCTGGCCCGCTCCATCGTGGTGGTTTCCACCTCCGACGAGCCGGCCCTGATGCGGATGCGCGCGGCGTTCACCGCGACGCGCATCGCCGAGTCCTTCCGGGACCGCGGCGCGGATGTGGTGCTGATGATGGACTCGCTGACCCGCGTGGCGATGGCGCAGCGCGAAATCGGACTCTCCGTCGGTGAGCCGCCCGCCACCCGGGGGTACCCGCCGTCGACCTTCTCCGTGCTGGCCCAGCTGCTGGAACGCGCGGGAACCGCCGAGCGCGGCTCCGTGACCGGCATTTACACCGTCCTGGTGGACGGCGATGACCACAACGAGCCCATCGCGGACGCGGCGCGGTCCATCCTGGACGGGCACGTGGTCCTGGACCGGAAGCTCGCCGTGGCCGGGCATTTCCCCTCCATCGACGTACTGGGGTCCATCTCCCGCGTCGCCTCCAAAGTCACCTCCGCCGAGGAGCGGGCCATGGCCACCGCGCTGCGCAAGGTCCTGGCCGCCCGCCGCTCGGTGCAGGACCTGATCGACGTCGGTGCCTACCAGCGAGGCGCCAACCCCCTGGTCGATGCCGCCCTGGACCACGAGGACGCCATCAATGCCTTCCTGCAGCAGCGGATGGACGATCAGAGCACAGCTGTCCTTGCCTGGGACCAGCTGGACCGTCTCACCCAGAATCTTGGAGGTGCATGATGTCCCGTGGATTCCCGCTGGCCGGCCTGCTTAGGCTGAAGCAGCTGCATGAGGACGCGGCGGCCATTGACCTGGCGGCGGCCAATAACAGGACCTCCGCCACCCGGGCGCGGCAGCGGGCTGCGCGCCTGCAACTGGCGGAGATGCCCAGCGAGGTGGTCAATGCCGCCGCGCTGAGCAGCGTGGCCGCGGCCCGCTCCTCCTCGCGCAGCATGCTGGCCGATCTGGCCGCCGTGTCGGCGGAAAACCAGACGCGGACGGAACAGGCGCAGGCGGCTTTCAACGCCGCCCGATCGCAGTCGGTCCGGCTGCAGAAACTCGAAACCAGGCACGAGGAGCGGGTGACGGCCGAGGACCTGCACACCGAGCAGACCGCCATCGACGAGATCGCCTCCGGTGCCTGGCACCGCGGCCGGGACGGGGCCAAGCCATGACCGCCATCGACGTGGTGAGCCGGATGGGGCAGATCCAGGGCGTGCTGGCGCAGCTGGCGGACATCCAGAGCGGGCGTTCTGTTTCCGCGACGTCCGCGGCGTCGGGCGCCACGTCCGCTGCCGGGTCCACCGCCGGTTCTACCACGTTTGCCAGCGTCCTGGCCGCCGCGCAGGGCAGCACCGGCACTACCGGGATCGGCTCCGCCGTCGCGGCGGCCAACCCCAACGGTGCCACCGGCGCCGACGTGGTAGCCGACGCGAAGAAGTACCTGGGCGTGCCGTATGTCTGGGGCGGCACCGATCCGGCTAGCGGTTTTGACTGTTCCGGGCTGGTCCAGCATGTCTTCAGGGATTTGGGTGTCTCCGTGCCGCGGCTGGTCCGCGACCAGATGAACGCCGGCCAGACCGTCCCCTCGCTGGCGGCGGCCAAGCCCGGCGACCTGCTGGTCATGAACGGCGTGGAGCACATCGGCATCTACTTAGGCAACAACCAGTACCTGCACGCCCCGGAGCCCGGCCAGAAGGTCAGCATCGCGGACATCCCGGCCGGCGCCCAGTTCGACAGGATTGTCCGGGTGGTGCCCTCGGCAGCGGATCCATCCCTAGCCGCGGCGAGCACTCTGAACAGCAGTCTGGCGGGCATGCTGGGCGCCAGCGCGCTCGGCGGCAGCAGCGGTGACAATCTGGCAGGCCTGCTGGCTTCAAGTGGTCTGGCCGGCACCAGCAGCAGCGGCGCCAGCCTTACCGATCTGGTCGCGGCCGCCCGCGCCTCCCTCGTGACAGGAGCCAGCGTATGAGCCAGTCCAGCGGTATCCCGCCCACGGCTCCGGTAGCTGCCGCTTCTTCAGTGGGAAACCAGCGCAAATCGCGCGACGGCGGAGACTCCGATGCGGCGTTCGGCGCAGCGATGCGCGCGGCTGCTGGTCCGATGACGGGCGACGGCGGGGCTTCGCGTGCGTCCCGCCGCCATGACGACGCGCCACGGAAGGCC
>JBBRKU010000504.1:0-2469 GCA_038231735.1 Actinomycetales bacterium
CCACCCACCCGCCGATGGCGGAGAGGATTGCCCGGCTGGAACGGATGGCGGGACGGCCGCTCAGCTAGCCGCGCCGCGCGTCGGTGGCCCCGGTCGGTCGGCCTCTCAGCTGGCCGCGGTCAGCCGGTTACCCCGGCCGGCGGCGGCTGGCGGCGGTAGGCCATGGCATCGGGCGGTTGGGATGCTTTGATAGTAGTAGGACAGCCACGGCATTTGGAGCACCGCCGTGGACACAGGCTAGGCGAGGACAATGATGCTATGCGATTGATACTGATCCGGCACGGGCAGACGCCCTCCAACGTGCTGAACCTGCTCGATACCTCGGTCCCCGGCCCGGGGCTGACCGAGCTGGGGCAGCGGCAGGCGCAGGCCGTCCCGGCCGCCCTGGCCGCGGCGCTGCCGGACGAGCCCATTGCGGCGCTGTACGCGTCCACCCAGACCCGTTCCCAGCAGACCGCTGCGCCGCTGGCGGAGGCCTTGGGCCTGGAGTTGCTGGTTCGGGAGGGGATTCGGGAGATTGCGGCGGGGGAGCTGGAAATGAAGGGGGATCTGCCCTCCATCTTTGCCTACCTGCGCACGGCGCGGAGCTGGCTGCAGGGCCAGCGGGACGTGCGCATGCCGGGGGCGGACACCGGTACCGAGATCCTTGAGCGCTTTGACGCCGTCGTCCGGGAAGCCCAGGAGAGGGCCGACGACGGCACGGTCGCCATGGTCAGCCATGGCGCCATCATTCGGACTTGGGCCGGCTGCAGGGCAGTCAACATCGATCCCTTGCGTCCGGAAAGGTACGAGCTCAGCAACACCGGAATCGTGGTCCTGGAGGGTTCCATGCCGTCCCATGGGTCGGAGCTCGGCGACGGACGCGGGTGGAAGATCCTGAGCTGGATGGGCCACGCGGCCGGCGCAGGATTGTCGGACCCCGATACGGACGGACCCACCGCGGAACTGGACGGCGAGGATTCGGACGGACCCACCGCAGAGTCACAGACGGGCTACCGTGCCGGAAACTAGGCCCCCCGCGGAAACCCCGCCCGCTCCGGCTGCGGATGGCCAGCCCGTCAAGGACCGCCCCGCCGCGCGGCCCTCCGCCGGGTTCGCGCCCGCCGCGACAGCCCTGCCGAGGCTCCGGCTAAAGAAGATCAGCTGGGCCTGGCTGGCCTTCGTCACCACCTGCTTCGCCCTGCTGGCCGTGGGCGCACCCCTGAACGTCAACCTGTACAAGATGGCGCTGCCTTTTGGATTAGGCATGGCGATCCTGCACACCGCCTCGCTCGCGCTGACCGCAACCCGGCCGCTGCGGGGGGCACTGCTCTCCCTCATCCCGCTGGCGGTGATGCCCCTGGTCTCCGCCCCCATCGGCGCCGCCCCGCTGCCCTTCAGCGTCGTTGCCATGCTGACCGAGGTGCTGGTGATCTGCATGGCCGGACTGAGGAGCCGCTGGATGCTGGCCGCGGTCACCTGGCTGCTGAGCATAGGCATCGGGGTGGCAGTGAATTACCGCGGCCTGCCGGAAGACGTTCCCCAGGGCGCGGCCACCAATGTGGTGGTCTACGCCTCCGTATCAGGCGGCCTGATGGTGGCCGCGGTCATCGCGCGGCAGTGGCAGAGCATCCGCGAGCAGCTGCTCGCGGAAAAGACGGTCAGTTCGGAGGAACAGTCCATGCGCCGGCTGGCCGAGGAGCGCTCGCGGATCGCACGCGAGCTGCACGACGTCGTCGCCCATGGCATGTCAATCGTGGTGGTGCAGGCGACGACGGCGCAGTACCGGCACCCGGACCTGAGCGAGCCGCTGAAGGAAGAGTTCGATGAGATCGCGGCCAATTCGCGGCGCGCCCTGACTGAGATGCGCAGCATGTTGGGCGCTTTGCGGAACGACGACGGCGGCCGTAGCCTTGCGCCGCAACCGGGGCTGGGTGATATTTCCCGGCTGACGGCCGCGGCCCGGACGGCCGGCATTACGGTTGACGAGCCCACCGTGGAAAACCTGGAAACCGACGGCATCAGTGAGGTGATCGGGCTGACCGCGTACCGGATCAGCCAGGAGGCCCTGAGCAATGTGATCCGGCATGCGCCGGGCGCCAAGGCCACGGTGTCGCTGCGCCGCCAGGGTGCCAACCTGGAACTGGAAGTGATCAACGGCCCCTCCGGGGTCGGCGCGGTGCTGGCCCAGCTGGACCGCGGAAACAACAACGGTCAGGGCATTATCGGTATGCGCGAGCGGGCGAACATCGTGGGCGGGTCGCTGGTCTGCGTGCCGCTAGCCGGCGGTGGATTTTCGGTATCGGCGTCCTTGCCCGTGATGGATGCAGGGGTGCTCTGATGGCCATCCGGGTGCTGGTGGCCGACGACCAGGCCATGGTCCGCGCCGGATTCGCGGCGCTGCTGGACGCGCAGCCGGACATTGACGTCGTCGGGCAGGCCCGGGATGGCGCCGAAGCGGTGGCGATGACGGCGCAGCTTCACCCGGAC
>JBBRKU010000505.1:0-2467 GCA_038231735.1 Actinomycetales bacterium
GAACCGGGAGGGAACTGGCCCATCAGAGCAGTGTTGTATCCGTTACTGCCCGGGCTGCTCGCAGCGGCCAGCACCGCGCCGGTGGAGGGCCGGATGGCCACGATGGCCGCGGGTGTGCTCTGGTCCTGAAGCACCGTTTCGCCCAGCGCCTGCAGGGTCGGGCTGAGCGTGGTGGTCAGCGAAGTACCCGCCTTGGGTTCGGTGTGGAAAACGAAATTGCGCGGCGTCACCGTTGCTGTGCCGTCGGCGTTCTTGCCCGCGGTCTTGCCGGTGGCCTTATCGCCGGCCCTATCGCCGGCTGCGGGATCCAGACTGATCTGGATTCCCGGCGTTCCGCGCAGCTGGGCATCGTACTGCAGGAACAGGCCGGAGAGTCCGGTCTGGTCGCCCGCCTTGAGCCTGCCGTCGGATTTGTCGATCAGCTCCGCCGTGGCGTCCCCCACGGTGCCCAAAACCGCCCGGGCAAAACTGCGCGTCGGTGCCAGCGGGAGCGAGCCCGGCAGCCCCGAGGCGCCCGGGATGGCAGCGATCTGGGCGTCGGTAATGGTCCGGGAGGCATCGTCACGGATCACCAGTGCCTCGACAAAGGCATCCGGACCGGCGGCGGCCACCAGTTGGGCAAACGCACCCGGATCCACGCCGGCCAGGGCCGCCAGAGCCTTGGCGGATTCCGGCTGCTGCGCCGGGTCCACATGCGATTTGTCGATCCCGAGGTGGACCACCGGCCGGTCCGTCACCAGCACCGCACCGCCGTCGCCCAGGATGTCCGCCCGCTTGGCCGCCGTCGTCGTCATGGCCAGCATGTCGCCGTCCTTGGCACCGGGGACCAGCAGTTCCGGCGACCATCCGACCGTCCAGTTCCCGTCCTTCTTGGCCAGCAAGGCGCTGGTCGAGTAGGCCCAGGTGCCGCCGTCGAATTTCCAGGCCACCTTCAGCGAGGCCGCGGCCTCGTCCTGCTTGACGTCCACCGAGCCGACGCTGACCTCCGGCCTGACCGGCTGCAGTGCCTTGGTCATGGTGCCCAGCTCAGCGGTAGCGGAGGCGGCGTCCTTGCCCGTGAAGCTGACGGTGTTGACGTCCAAGGCGCTGAGCCCGGCGGCCAGCTGCTTCACCGCCTCCTGCGCGCCGGCCTTCCCGTCGTCGCAGGCGGTCAGTGTGGCGGCTGCAGCCAGCAGAATGACGGCTGCGGACAGCGTTTGAATTTTCCCCGTTTTAAGTTTCCCCATGCAACCATTATGTGGCGTCCCGCACATCCGTTGGAACCGGCGGCGCACGGGGTTACTACTACATCGCGTAGAATGGCGCTGTGCCAGTTTCCTCTCCCCCCGCCCTCGTCGTCGACGGGCTGATCAAGGACGTCGGCCCCATTCCGGCTCTGGACGGCAAGATGAAGCGGATCATCAGCGGCATCAGCCTGACGGCGCACCACGGGCAGGTGACCGCCCTGCTCGGCGCGAATGGCGCCGGCAAGACCACGACTATCGAGTGCGCGCAGGGGCTGCAGCGGCGCGACGGCGGCACCATCACGCTGCTGGGCGAGGATCCGGACCGGCCGACGGCGGCTCTGCGGGCCAGGGTTGGCGTGATGCTCCAGGACGGCGGGCTGCCGCCCGCGGCCCGCCCACTGACCCTGCTGCGGCATGTGGCCGGAATGTATGAATCGCCGCGGCGTGTGGACGAGCTCGCCGACCGGCTGGGCATCAATGCCTTCGCGTCCACCAATATCCGCCGGCTATCCGGTGGCCAGAAGCAGCGGGTCGCCCTGGCTGCCAGCCTGGTGGGCAACCCGGAGGTGCTGTTCCTGGACGAACCCAGCGCCGGACTTGATCCGCAGTCGCGCCTGATGGTCTTCGAACTCATCCGCCAGCTCCGGGACGAGGGTGTGGCAATCATCCTGACCACGCACCTGCTCGACGACGCGCAGAAACTGGCCGACCAGGTCTTCATTGTCGACGCCGGCAGAACCGTGGCCTCCGGCACGGTACCGGAGCTGCTCAGCCATGCGACGGCGGCCGAGGCGCTGCGTACCGTGACCTTCGAGGCGGCGCCCGGTCTGGATCCCGCCGCGGTGCTGAGGCCCCAGCTGCAGGTGACCGAAACCCGGTCCGGCAGCTACCAGGTTTCCGGGCCGCTGGAACCGGCGGATCTTGCCGCGCTGGCGTCGTGGTGGGCGGCGGCTGGAATCATGCCGACGTCGCTGAACCTGGCGTCACGCTCGCTGGAGGACGTTTTTCTAGCGCTGTCAGGAACGGAACTGCGATGAGTACGGTCACCCTACAAAAACATTCCGCCCCGGCACCGCTGCTGCGCCGCGTCCTGCTGCAGGGCCGGTATGAGACCCTGACCATGCTCCGCAACGGCGAGCAGCTGCTCCTGGCGGTCGTCCTGCCGCTGATGGCGCTGTTGGCACTGGCCGTAACGCCGCTTCTGGACGGACTCGGCGCCAGCCGGGTCAATATTGCCACCC
>JBBRKU010000506.1:0-2463 GCA_038231735.1 Actinomycetales bacterium
ATTGTCTGGGCCGCTCCGGAGTACTCGATCTAAGCAGCCCGCCCATTGCGGCGGCTGGGTGGTCCCGCCACTTCCAGCCAGCTTCCCGCCCCGTCCTTTCGGTGGCGCGGCCCGGTGGCGCGGCCCGGTGGCGCGGCGCAATTAGACTTGGGCTATGAGCGATCACCATGTGAAGCGGTTGGTTTTGATGCGGCACTCGAAGGCCTCGTATCCGCACGGCGTGGCCGATCATGACCGCCCGCTGGCCCAGCGCGGCCACACCGAGGCTCCGCTGGCCGGCAAATGGCTGCTCGACAATGAGGTGGTGCCGGACTTCATCCTCTGCTCCAGCGCGCTGCGGGCACGCCAAAGCTGCACCTGGGTCTGCCAGCAACTGGGGGACAAGGCGCCCACCCCCAAGCTGGAGGACCGGCTCTACAACGCCTCGGCCTCGGAAATCCTGTCCGTGATCAACCATCTGCCGGAGACGGTGCGCACGCTGCTGGTGATCAGCCACCTTCCCGGCCTTCAGGATCTGGGGCTGCGGCTGGCGTCGCGGGATTCCGATGAGGACGCCTATACCAATCTGGCAATGAGCTACCCCACCAGTGCGCTGGTGGTTTTTGAACACCAGCAAACCTGGGCGGAACTGGACGGGCAGGACGCCCGTGCCACGGCGTTTGCCATTCCGCGCGCCGCCTGAGCTGGCCTACGATGGCCGGGTCTCGCGCCGGGTCTGCCGCCGGTGGCTACTGCGTCAGCGTCACGGCGATCCGGCGCAGCCGCCGGGCCACGTGCAAGATGGCCGGACTGCCCGCCATCGTCTTGCGGTAGACCATCTGCACCTCACGGACCTGCCGCGGATTGTCAACCTCGACGGCGGTCACGGCCTCGGGGAGCGCGGGCCGGCCCAGCCGCGGGACCAGCGCCACGCCGACGCCGAGCTCCACCAGGGCAATGTGGGTGCTGAAGTCCGGATCGTAGACCCTGATTTTTGGCACTGCGCCGAGGTCCGCAAAGATGCGCAGCAGCGCCTCATGGCAGATGGCGCCGACGGGAGTGCTGATCCAGTCCTCGCCCACCAGTGACGCGCCGTCCACCGTGCCCAGGGCCGCGAACGGATGGTTCCGGTTGACCAGCAGGTCCGCGGTATCCCGGCACAGGTCCTCACTGGCGATGTTTTCCGGAATGACCAGCGGCACCGAGTTCCAGTTGTGCACCACGCCAAGATCCGCCTCGCCGGCCGCCACCAATTCGATCGCCTCGCGCGGGTCCTCCGCCACCACGGTGATGGTCATCGGTACCGGGTCCTCCGCGAGTTCCGCAAGCAGGGGTCCGATCAGACCCCGGCAAGCGGTCGAGAACGCACACAGGCGCAGGGTTCCCGAGGGCTGTCCGGGGTCGGCCATCAGGGATGTCTCCAACTCCTCGATGTCGCCCAGGATCCGCCGCCCGTGTTCGGCCAGGGTCATGCCGCGCGCCGTCAGCAGCACACCGCGGCCGTGGCGTTCCAGCAGGGCCACGCCGGACTGTTTCTCCAGTTTCTTGATCTGCTGCGAGACCGCGGAGGGGCTGTACCCCAGCGATGCGGCCGCGGCAATGACGGAGCCGTGATAGGACACGGCGCCCAGGGCGCGGATGGCCATGATGTCGATCATGAAGTAAACCTACATGATGGGCGCCATGAATGCGTGCTGGTGCTTTATTGAATGTACTGGCAAGCTGGTGCTTGTGAACCTCCGCCATTCCCTGCTCGCCACCCTGGTAGCCGTCATCTGGGGCACCAACTTCGTCGTCATCGATGCCGGGATGCGCGGTGTGCCGCCGCTGCTCTTTGTTGCGCTCCGTTTTGTCCTGGTGGTCTTCCCGCTGATCTTCTTCGTCAAGCGGCCCGCCGTTTCCTGGAAGGCCATCGTGGGGGTCGGCCTTTTCATGAGTGCCGGCCAGTTCGGACTGCTGTATCTGGCCATGAGCCTGGGCCTGCCGGCCGGCTTGGCATCGCTGGTGTTGCAGGCGCAGGTCCTGCTCACGGTGGGGCTCTCCACCGTCGTCCTCAAGGAGCGGCCGGGCCGCCGGCAGCTGATCGGCGTCGTCCTCGGGGTCGCCGGGCTGGTCATTGTGGCGGTGGGGCGCAGCGCCGTTGCCCCGCTGCTGCCGCTGATCCTGGTGCTGGGCGCGGCCTTGTCGTGGGCCATCGGGAATGTTGTTTCCCGGCAGACCAAGGCGGCCTCCGGGCTCGGTCTGGTGGTCTGGTCGGGTGCGGTGGTACCGCTGCCGCTGGGTGTCCTGGCCGTCCTCACGGAGGGTGCACCGGCCATCGGGCACGCCCTGGTGTCGCTGCAGCCCGTTACCATCCTGTCGGCGCTGTTTACCGCCTACCTCTCCTCGCTGCTGGGGTACGGCATCTGGAACAACCTGCTCAGGCGCTACCCGTCGTCGTACGTGGTGCCGTTCACGCTTCTGGTGCCGCCGGTGGGCATCGCG
>JBBRKU010000507.1:0-2461 GCA_038231735.1 Actinomycetales bacterium
AGCACGGTGACCGGAGTGCTGATGGCGGACGGCCGCACCATTCCCGCGGACCTGGTGGTAGTCGCCATAGGAGTGAAGCCGCGCGATGAGCTCTTCCGCGAATCGCCGGATGCCACCGCCGGAAGCGCCGCCAACAACGGCAACGCCCCGCGCCCCGCCCTGGAACCCTTCGAACTCGGCCCCCGCGGCGGCGTCGTCATCGGCGAGGACTGCTCGACGGCGGTGCCCAATGTCTGGGCCATCGGTGAAGTGGCCAACTTCGGCGGCATGTGCCTGGGCCTGGTTGCACCGGCCAACACGATGGCGGAAATCGTCGCGGACCGGCTGCATGGCGGCGCGGCCACGTTCCCCGGATTCGACACGGCCACCAAACTCAAGCTCTCCGGCGTGGACGTGGCCAGCTTCGGCGATGCCTTCGCCCGTACCGAGAACAGCCTGGAAGTGGTCTACGCGGATCCCGCCCGCGGCGTCTACCAGAAGATCGTCACCACGGATGATGCGAAGACGCTGCTGGGCGGCAGCTTTGTCGGCGACGCCACGCCATACAGCAGCCTGCGCCCGCTGCTGGGACGCGAACTGCCGGCCGAGCCCGGCGCCTACCTCTCCGCGGCCGGCGGCGGGGACGCCCCGGAAACCGAGCTGCCGGACGACGCCATCCTGTGCTCCTGTAAGAACGTCCCGGCGGGCACCATCCGGGACACCGTTCATGCCAAGGGCTGCTGCGAGGGCCAGGAACCCGTTCTGGACCTGCCCGGGCTGAAGGCCTGCACCCGGGCCGGAACCCAATGCGGCTCCTGCGTCCCGCTGCTGAAGAAACTGCTGGAAGGGGAGCTGACCAAATCCGGCATCACCGTCTCCAAGGCGCTCTGCGAACACTTCAGCATGTCCCGCGCGGAGCTCTTCGAGGCGGTCCGGGCCCTGGAGCTGACCTCCTTCCAGGACATCCTGGCCCGCTTCGGCAGCGCCGATCCGGCCGCGCACACGAGCGGCTGTGACATCTGCAAGCCGACGGTGGCCTCCATCCTGGCCAGCCAGCACAGCGGCTACGTGCTCGACGACGGCCGCGGCGCCCTGCAGGACACCAATGACCGCGCGCTGGCCAATATGCAAAAGGACGGCACCTACTCGGTGGTCCCGCGCATCCCCGGCGGCGAAATCACCCCGGAGAAGCTGGGCGTGATCGCCTCGGTGGCCAAGGACTTCGGCCTGTACACCAAGATCACCGGCGGCCAGCGCATCGACATGTTCGGCGCCCGGCTGGAGCAGCTGCCGGAGATCTGGAAAATCCTGGTGGACGCCGGCTTCGAATCCGGGCAGGCGTACGGCAAGTCGCTGCGCACGGTGAAGTCCTGTGTGGGTTC
Organism: Actinomycetales bacterium; assembly: GCA_038231735.1. Lineage (GTDB taxonomy): Bacteria > Actinomycetota > Actinomycetes > Actinomycetales > Micrococcaceae > Arthrobacter_M. The sequence continues at coordinate 1,362 of JBBRKU010000507.1, forward strand.
CACCTGGTGCCGCTTCGGAGTGCAGGACTCGGCGTCCATGGCCATCAATCTGGAACTGCGCTACCGTGGTCTGCGCAGCCCGCACAAGCTCAAACTCGGCGTGTCCGGCTGCGCCCGCGAGTGCGCGGAGGCGCGCGGCAAGGACGTCGGCGTGATAGCCACCGCGGACGGCTGGAACCTCTACGTCGGCGGCAACGGCGGCGCGCAGCCCGCGCACGCCCAGCTGCTGGCCAACGACCTCGACGACGCCACACTGGTGAGCTACATCGACCGCTATCTGATGTATTACATCCGCACCGCGGACCGGCTGCAGCGCACGGCCCGCTGGCAGGAAGAGCTCGACGGCGGACTGCAGCACGTGATCGACGTGGTCGTCAAAGATTCGCTCGGCATCGCCGCGGATCTGGAGGCGGCGATGTCCAGGCATGTCGGCAACTATGAGGACGAATGGGCCGCGACGCTCCGGGATCCCGAACGATTGCGGCGCTTCCGCTCCTTCGTCAACGCCCCCAGCACGCCGGACGATTCCATCGCCTTCGTGCCCGAGCGCGGACAGATCCGGCCCGCCACGGCAGAGGAAAAGCAGTCCGTCCTGATCGCCACCAGCATCGGTCTTCGCCCCGGCGCGGTGTCCGGCCGGAATGGCGCAACCCTCCCGGCTGAACCTGCGGACTTCGGCGCTGCCGCCCAAACGGTGGAAAGCGGGGTCCGCTGATGCAACTCCACGCCGATCTCTCCGGCCAGCCGGTCCTGGTGACCGGATCCGCCGTCGCCGCGCGCCGGGCCGTCCGCCGCTACCTGGCGGCCGGTGCGGAGGTCCGCACCATCGAGTGCCCCGCCCATTTCCGCACCTCCGTGCTGGATGAGGTCATCTTGGTGGCGGCCGTCGACGACGGCGATCCGGCCTGGGCACCGCTGCAGCACGCCTGCCGGCTGCATGGAGTACTGCTGGTGCGCGAGCCAGCCGCCAAGCCGGGACGCACGGTCACCCTGGTCGGTGGCGCCGCCACCTGCTTGGTGACGTACCCGGGGGTCGGCAGTCATGCGGTGACCGCCACCTACAGTGGGAGCGCTGACTACACGACGTCAGCGTCGTCGAG
>JBBRKU010000508.1:0-2458 GCA_038231735.1 Actinomycetales bacterium
AAGATGTTCGTCACTCCCGGCGTCGTGGTGGACGGGAAACTGGTGACCACGGACCTGGTCCGGATCAACCTGGGCATCCGGATCATGCTCGGTTCGTCCTATTACGACGACTGGAATGACCAGGAAATGTTCGTCACCAATGACCCGCTGGGCAACCCGGTGGACCGGCGGCACCCGTGGAACCAGCACACCAACCCGCAGCCGCAGAAGCGCGACCTGGACAACAAGTACAGCTGGGTCATGTCGCCGCGCTGGTTTGACGGTACGGACAATTTGGCGCTGGACACCGGAGGCGGGCCTCTGGCACGGCTGTGGTCGACGGCGCTGGCCGGGTTGGTCGATGTCGGCTACATCCAGTCCACCGGGCACAGCGTCCAGATCAACCTGCCCAAGACCGCGCTGAAGGGACCGGTCTCGCTGGAGTGGAAGATTCCGCAATGGAGCAACACGCTGGAACGCAACCGCGCGCGGACCTACTTCCAGGCCTACGCCGCCGCCGCGGCCCTGCATTTTGCGGAGAAGGCGCTGGAGGAGATCCGCGCCGGGCACACGAAGACGTGGGAAACCTTCGAGGTTCCCGATGAGGCGGTCAGCTGCGGCTTCACCGAGGCGGTCCGCGGAGTGCTCTCCCACCACATGGTCATCCGCGACGGCAAGATCGCCAACTACCATCCCTATCCCCCGACGCCGTGGAACGCCAGCCCCCGGGATGCCTCCGGAACCCCGGGACCGTACGAGGACGCGGTGCAGGGCCAGCCGATTTTCGAGGAGAATGACCGCGAACATTTCAAGGGGATCGACATCATGCGCACCGTGCGCAGCTTCGACCCCTGCCTGCCGTGCGGCGTGCACATGTACCTCGGTGATGGCAAGACCCTGGAGAAGCTGCATTCCCCGACGCAGTCACTGACCGGAGAGTAGCCGGCCATGAGCGTGGAGGCCATGCCGCCGGTCGTGGACGGGGAGGCACAGCTGCGGGCCGCGGGCGAGCGGATCGGCACGCTGCTGGATGCCCTCGGCTCCGGCGGAGCCGTCGCCCGCGAGCGCGCCGAGGAGCTGGTGCGCCAGGTAACGGACCTGTACGGCGCCGGGCTGGCGAGGATCCTTGCGATCCTGACCAGCCGCGGGCCTGACCTGGACGGCACCCTGGATGAGCTGCTGGCCGACGACCTGGTGGCCAGCCTGCTGCTGGTGCACGGGATCCACCCCCGCGATGTGGCCACTCGGATCGCCGGCGCGCTGGACAGCGTGCGGCCATACCTGGGATCCCACGGCGGCGACGTCGAACTGCTGGGGATCAGCGAGGAAGGGGTGGTGCGCCTGCGGCTGCTGGGCAGCTGCCAGGGCTGCCCTTCGTCGTCCGTCACGCTCAAGTTCGCCGTCGAAGACGCCATCCAGGCCGCGGCGCCGGAGGTCACCTCGATCCTGGTGGAGGAGGAGAAGGCCGCCGGCTCGCCGGCCCTGATCCCGGTGGCATCCCTGCGCCTGCGGCTGGACCAGGTCCCGGAACAGTCCCAGGGCTCGTGGGAGGGGGTTCCCGGGATTGCCGATCTCCAGCCCGGGGAAGTGGCGGGTTTCCTGGTGGGGGGCCACCCGCTGCTGGCCTGCCGGACGGGGCAGGACGTGTACGCGTTCCGCGACTGCTGCCCGCGCTGCACGGGGTCCATGGCCGGCGCCACCCTGCAGCGTGCCCTCGCCGCGCCTGTCGGCGGAGGACTGCTGCGCTGCCCGCTCTGCCGCAGCCACTTTGACGTGCGGCAGGCCGGTGCGTGTCTGGAGGACAAGGGCCTGCATCTGGACCCGCTGCCGCTGCTGGTCCGCTCCGGCGTGATGTCCGTGGCCGTGCCGGCGGGAACGGGGCCGGCCTGATGCGGGCGCGTGCGGGGACGGGGGCACCATGACGACGGCGTTACCCCGCGGCGCTTCCGCCCTCTCCGTCCTGCGCCGGATCGCCAGCAGCCGGGCGGCTCCCGCGGACGGCGAGCGCTGCGAGATGTGTGCCGAACCGATATCCGAGGCGCACCAGCACGTGGTGGATGTGGAGAGCCGCGCCCTGATGTGCACCTGCCGGCCGTGCTACCTGCTCTTCACCGATAGCACGGCCCATTTGCGCTACCGGTCGGTGCCCGAACGGTACCACTCGTTCCCAGCATTCCGGCTCGGCCCGGGGCAATGGGACGAACTGGAAATCCCGGTCGGCCTGGCCTTTTTCTTCCACAATTCCAAGCAGGGGCGGACCTTTGCATTCTACCCCGGGCCGGCCGGTGCCACGGAGTCGGAGCTCCCGCTCGGGGCATGGGATGCGGTGCAGGCCGGAAATCCGGCGTTGGCCATCGCGGTGCCGGACACCGAGGCGCTGCTGATCCGGGCTCCCGGGCCGGAGCGGGCCCAGGCGGACTGCCATCTGGTGCCGATCGACGCCTGCTACGAGCTGGTGGGCCAGCTGCGCCGCGTGTGG
>JBBRKU010000509.1:0-2456 GCA_038231735.1 Actinomycetales bacterium
ACAAGGCCACGATGGAGCTGGAAAGCTTCGAGGACGGGATTCTGGAGAAACTGCTGGTTCCGGAGGGCAGCACGGTGGCCATCGGCCAACCCCTTGCCGTGATCGGCGACGGAAGCGGCAGCGGCAGCGCGAGCGCGAAACCGGGAGAGGCCGCGACAGCGACGGCACCACCGGCTGTCGCCGCCCCTGCGGTGGCGGCCCCTGCTGGCTCCCACGGTCCCCTCCCGCGGGATGCTGCACCTCCGCTGGCCGCCAGCGCGGCCAACCGCGGTCCGGAACCCTGGCGCGTGCTGAGCTCACCGCTTGCCCGCCGGGTGGCCGCCGCACACGGCCTGGATCCGGCGACGATCACCGGGACGGGACCGGGAGGACGCGTTGTCCGGGCGGACGTGGAGGCTGCCGCAGCCGCCGCGGAGTCCGGACAAGGGAGCCAGGCCGCAAAGGCGGCCCAACCGCCGTCGGACATCACCCCGCCCATCCCCGCCGCCCCCGACGCAATCCCGGGCGAGGATTCGCTGGAAATCCCGCTGACGCAGATGCGCAAGGTGACCGCGCGCCGGCTCACCGAAAGCGCCGGCGCACCGCACTTCTACCTGACCGTCATTGTCAGGGTCGACCGGCTTTTTGCCTTCCGCAGCGAGGTCAATGAACGCTTCGCCGACCGTAACATCAAGGTCAGCGTCACCGATTTGCTGGTGCGCGGCTGCGCCGTCACGCTGAGGGCGCACCCACAGGTCAATTCCTCCTGGGCCGGGGACAAGATCCTCCAACACCGCCGGATCAACATCGGCGTCGCCGTCGCGCTGGACGACGGCCTGATTGTCCCGGTGGTCACCGGTGCCGATACCAAGAGCCTTGACCAGATAGCCACGGAAACGCGGTCCCTGGCGGAAAAGGCCCGCTCCGGGACACTGACGCTGCAGGAATTCAGCGGCGGGACCTTCACCGTCAGCAACCTGGGAATGTTCGGCATCGATAACTTCACAGCCGTCATCAACCCGCCCGAGGCGGCCATCCTTGCTGTGGGGGCGACCACGGATGAGCCGTTTGTCCTCGATGGAGAATTGCAGACCCGGCGCGTCATGAAGATCACCATGACCTCCGACCATCGGGTCCTGGACGGCGACACCGCCGCGGCATTCCTGCGTGACCTTAAGCGCAATCTGGAGGATCCGCTCCGGATCGTCATCTGAGAACTACACTGAGCCTATGGACACCAATGACGAAGCGCCCGGCATTGAGCACCTCTCCACCCGGGAATGCTGGGATGCCTTTCGCAGCACCGACATCGGACGGCTGGCCGTCATTATCGATGACCATCCGGAAATCTTCCCGCTGACCTACGTCGTCGACCATGGCACGGTCGTGTTCCGCAGCGCCGAGGGCAGCAAGGTGGACGGCGTGCTGTCCGGCCACTCCTTGGCCTTCGAGGTGGATGGCTATGACCGGAGCACCAACCGGGCGTGGAGCGCCGTCATCAAGGGCTCGGCCGAGAGGCCGCAGGGCATTGACGATGCCGCCGCCGCGGCCATGCTCCCGCTGTTCCCGTGGCAGGCCGGGGCCAAGAACCGCTTCGTCCGGATTGTCCCGGACGAGATCACCGGGCGTCGCTTCAATGTCCAGCGGAGGGCCCGCAGCTGGCGCACGATCACCGACGCACTGCAGATCGAATAGCAGCCGCGACAGGAGGAACGCCCGGAATCCGCTCCGTGGTGCTGAACCGGGCCGCGCGCCGGGCTATGTGGTGGCCGGGACCCCGGCGCCGTATTGCCGGCCGTTGCGGGACGGACCGGGCAAAGAACCAGGCTTTCGCCATTTCCACTAGGACCAGGTAGACCACCGCCATGGCCAGCAGCGCCAGGAAGAACGCCACCGGAAGCGGATCAAACCCCAAAACCCCCGCCAACGGGGACATCGGAAGGTAGATGCCCACGGCCACCACGCCCAGGGACGCCGCCAGGAGTCCGGTGGAAGGCCGGCTGCGCAGGAAGGGCACGCGGCGTGTCCGGATCGCGAAAATGATCAGGGTCTGGGTGGCGATCGACTCGATGAACCAGCCCGCCCTGAATTCGCCGGGCACGGCCTGGAACACGAAGATCATCAGCGCGAACGTCGCGAAGTCGAACAGCGAACTGATGGGACCGAAGAGCAGCATGAACCGCCGGATAAACCCGATGTCCCAGTGCGAGGGGGCATGCAATTGCTCCCGGTCCACCCGGTCGCCGGGAATGGCCAGCTGGCCGGTGTCGTAAAGAAGGTTGTTGAGCAGGATCTGTCCGGGGAGCATCGGCAGGAAGCTCAGCACCACCGAGGCCACAGCTGCGCTGAACATATTGCCGAAGTTGCTGGACGTTCCCATCAGCACGTATTTGATGGTGTTGGCGAAGATCCGCCGTCCCTCCATGACGCCCTCGGCCAGAACGCCCAGGTCCTTGGCCATCAGCACCACGTCCGCG
>JBBRKU010000510.1:0-2455 GCA_038231735.1 Actinomycetales bacterium
ATCACGGCGTCCACGCGACCGGAGACCAAGGCAAGGTTGGCGTCCGTCTGGGCGGGGAACAGCTGGGCGTCAATGGCGGTTTTCCCGGCGTCGGTGCATTCCTTGGACAGCGCGGGCAGGATGTCCAGGGACTGGCTTGACCCCTTCTGCGCGGCAACCTTCTTTCCGCACAACGTCTCCGCCTTCATGGACAGCTTGGCCGGGTTTCCGGGCAGCACGGCTATCCCGGAGCCGCCGGACAGGTAGGCCACAAAGTCCACCGCCTTCTTCCGCTCGTCTGTGATGGAGAACGCGGACATTCCGAGGTCATACTTCTGCGAGGTCAGACCGGGCAGGATGGTGTCGAAGGTGGCGGCAACGTGCTCGGCCTTAAGCCCCAGCGACTGCGCCAGTGCGTCCCCCATATCGACGTCCCAGCCGATCATCGTCTTGTTGTCCGTATCGAAGTACTCGAACGGCGGGTAGGTTGGGTCGGAGCCGATGACCAGGGTGCCCTTGTCCCTGACCGCCGCCGGCAGCAGCGCCCGGGCCTGCTCATTCACGCTGACGGCCGTCTTGGCCGCGGCCGGGGAACCGGCCGGCTGGCCGCTCGCGCCGGCCTCATCGACGGAAGCCGTGGTGCAGCCGCTGGCGGCCAGGACAGTGATTCCTGCGGTCAGGAGCAGTACCGCTTTGTGGGTGAAACGCATGGTGTTGGCCTTTCATGGTCATCCTTGAACATGTCGGATGGAAGATGGCGGATTGATGGGAATTCTCAGAATGCTGGTTCCCCGCACAACGGGGCCACATGCACCAAATGGCAGCCGGGATGCACCAGGGTGGGCCGGCGGATAATGGCGGCGACGCCGTCGACGGCCGCATGGAATACCTTGGGCTGGCGGTCAAGCTCGTCCAGGAAGTGCACGAGGCCCACCGGATCCCCGGCCCGCACGTGCTGGCCCAGGTCAACCAGCGGCTCGAACAGGCCGCCCGCGGTGGTGGTGACGGCTGACTGGTCCACCAGCTCGATCCAGACGGTCTCCGGCCGGCCGCGGTCCTGGACCTGATCCGTGCCGGTCCCGCCAGACGTGCCATCGACGGGCATGACACCGGTGCTCGCGAGCAGCGCGGCGAGACCGTCGCGCGCCCGGGCCAGCACGCCCCGGTCCACCGTCCCGCCGCCGCCCAGTTCCGTGGACAGCGTAAGGATGCCGGCGTCGTCGCCCGCTGTGCTCAGCGAACCCGGCTCCAGCCGCGGCGGAACCACCATGGTGTAGGGCAGCGCCATGCTGCGCGCCGCCGCCACCTTCCGCGCCCACAGCGCCTCATCCGGACCGCGGTAGAGGAACACGCTGGGCAGATAGGTGGAATTGGTACCGCCGGAGTGAAGGTCGACGACGACGTCCGCCCTGGGCAGCAGGCCGCGGCTGATCAGGTGTGCCACCTGGCCGGTGGGACCGCCGTCGGAATCCCCGGGGTAGCTGCGGTTCAGGTTGCCCTTATCCACAGGGGAGACCCGGGTGCCGGCCGCCACCGCGGCGTAATTGGCGGAGGGGACGATGATCAGCGTCCCGGAGAGGCGATCCGGATCGATACTGCGGATCAGCTCGTGGAGCAGGATCTGACCCTCGTATTCGTCCCCGTGCGTGCCGGCCACCAGCAGCACCGTGGGGCCGGCACCGGAACTGATCACCGCGACCGGCACCGGAATGACCGAGCCGTCGTAGACATTGTCGGAGTGGACCACCCGCCCGTAACCCAGCTGCCGGCCGGTGCGGGAGAAGTCGATTCCGGCCAGGCTGACGCCCGGGGCGGCCGTGACGGGGCCCGCTGTGACCGTTCCCGCTGTGACCGTGCCCGGCATCAGGGCACCCACCGCAGCGCGTGCGCGCGGACCGGAGCCAGTGATACGACTTCCACGCGCGCGTCGCCTGCCGGCAGCGAGAGCCGCAGCGTTTCGTCGTCCTCACCCTCGACGACGAAGACGTCGCCGGGGCGCAGCCAGCGTTCCCAGGGTCCCTCGGCCGCAGCGACCAGGGCCTCGCCCGCCAGCCCCGCCACCACCAGCTGCGTACCCGCGGCGCGGTGCAGCAGGCCCGTGTAGCCGTTGCTGTACTGCTGCGTTTCGAGCCGGATATGGTCCGGGTCTGCGCTGATTTCCACTCCCGGCCGGGCGGCGGATTCATCCAGGCTGATGGTCCAGCGCCACGGGTCCCCGCGCTCCGCCGTATCCGGACATGCGGCCAGCGTGCGGGTGCCGCGCTCCGGCTGGGTCTCGGTTCCCAGCGCGTTGGCCCTGACAAGCATCCACATACAGGCGTCCCTATGCCGACCGGGGAGCGGCGGGCTCCCGGATTCCGGCCGGAGCGGCGTTCTGTTCCTTCTGTTCCTTCTGTTCCTTCTTAAGCAGCGCGGTCAGGATGCGCCGGGCCTTAGCCACGCCGCCGTCCTGGGCAATCAGTACGTCGAACTCGCC
>JBBRKU010000511.1:0-2454 GCA_038231735.1 Actinomycetales bacterium
ATCGCGGCAGCCGCGACCGCCGCCACAATGCAGGTCGCGTAAAAGCGGTTATTTGACATTTTTTGCTCCTTGGACGTGGAGGATCACTCCGCCGGAGTTCTGATAGACCACGGACCAGCCAGCGCTGGTGCTGCAGGTTTGGACAAGGTGTTGCAAGTTACCGCTGGGCCCGGTCTGGAGCAGGTCGGCGGCGGCCTCCTGGCTCCGGGTCACGACCAAGTAGGCGCCCGCCCGCTTGGCTATCTGGTTCACGGCGGCGCAGCTGACCGGGCTGGCGTCGGACGGGGTCTGCGCACTGACCAGTGTGCGGTAGTCGTAGCCGGCGTATTCCTGGTACTGCCACGCGGTATTGTGCACACCTTCGATGAGGATGGCGCCTGGCGGCGCCACCGTGTACAGGTGGTTGACCAGGGTGACCTCGTCAGCGCCGAAGGTTTCCATCTGGTCGTTGCCGTAGCGCGTGGTCACCGTGGCAGTGGCCAAGACCGCACCGAGGAGCAGCAATGCGGCGCCGCGGCGCCAGGGAAGCTGCCCGGACGTCGCCGGGATCAGCGGAAGCACGGCCAGGAATGCTACGAAGGGGAGCCCGAACAGGTAGATGCGGAGCAGCAGCTCGCCGCCGTACGGTTGTGCGGGAAGCAGCAGGAAGGGTGCGCCAGCCCCTACAATGGCAGCCAGCCAGGGAGTGCGGCGCCTGCGCCCAACCACCGCGCCGGCAAGGGCCAGCCCCCATACCAGGGCGGACTCGCCAATACGGGCGTAGACAATGAACTCATGATCCGGGCTCCCGGTGAGCCGGTTGGTAAGGGATGCCGAGGTCGTGGCGCCGATATCGCCGAAGGAGCCGAAAACCTGGCTCATGTGGCCCGCGACGTAAGGCGTGGCAACCAGCACAAGCCAGCAGGCTGGCAGCACCAGCGCCAGGACGGGCAGGAAGCGCAGGCGGAGGCGGCCGATCACCAACAGCCCGGCCAGCATCGGAATGGCAGCGAAGGGGGTGAGCTGGTGGGTTGCTGTCATCGCCAATAGCAGCACCGCGCAGACGACCACCAGCACTACCGTGTCCGCCACAGGTGCTTTGAGTCCGGGCCGCGGGACTGCGGCGTCCAGCCGTCCAACGATATTGCGCAGCCGTGTGCTGAACCGGTTTCCGCCCGCCAGCCACGCCCAGCCGTCAAATGCGGTGAGTGCACAGGCAAGCAGGGTGAACAGGAGAATGAGGGCGTAGGCCTGAGGCGACAAATAATCCTGTCCCACCCAGCTGGCCAGATAAAACACCCAAACGGCTGCCCACGCGTGGCGCCGGTTGGAGGTCAGCCGTACGGCCATGGCCAGGAGCGCCGGCAGCAGGAGCACATTGATGGCCAGCGGTGCCCAGGTCGACAGTCCGATCAGGTTGTGCATGCCGGTGGCGTCCGAGAGCATGCCAAGCAGACCAAAGAAGCCGGGCCAGCTGAAGTAGGCGTCCAGATTCGGGTTCAGTTGGCCCGAGCCCGCCATGAATTCGGCAATGCCCAGGTGGCGATAGCTCGCCTCCAGCCGGGGCAGGCCGTGGACGATCGGGTCGACGCCGTGCAGGATGACCACCAGCACCAGTATCTGGAATGTCAGCAGCACAGGAAGCACACGGCGCAGACTAAGCGAGGCCACGAAGCCGACCAGGCTGAGGCCCAGAGCGGCAAAGTAGGCGGCCGGGAGTGCCTGAATAAGTCCCATCCCGCCTACCTGCAGTGGATCTACTTGGGTCAGCGACCAAACGCCGAGACCCAAGGCAACCGCCGCCAGCACGGCGAGCGCCTGGCCCTGCCGGACAGGGGTGGATCCCCGCCAGCCATCAAGGACTGGCGCCCTCCCACTATGTTTCCCGCGGGCCTGATCATCACTCGTGGGAGTGGGAACTGTTAGGGTCTGTTCCGGCTTCATGGTGCCTCGATTCCATCCGGGCGGCCCTGCGTTTGGGCAGGAACCTGGTATGACGGTCTGATGACCGTGGTTGTGGTCAGGACGCGCAGCCGCCAGGCGGCAACCAGCGCGGCAATTAATTGCGATCCGAGCCACAGCACGGACACGCCCGTCAGGGCGTAAGTCTGGGCTACGGCGGCGGCCGGTGCCACCACGATGATGGCTGCGAGCAGGGCGACGGCGGTGGCCTCGGCCAGGCGTCCGCTGGCGCGGCAGACGCCGTAGTACACCTGCGTCACGCAGCTCACGATCAGGGCCGGGACAAGAACGGGCAGCAGCACCCACTCCGGGGCATACCGTGGGCCGAGCAGGTTCAGCACCAGCGGGCCGGCCAGCAGCAGGATTATCCCTGCCAGGAGCGTGATGACCAGGCTGATCCGCAGGGCACCGCCTACCAGTGAGGGTCCTGAACGGTAGGTTGCGAGTTTGGTCTGGAGTGAATAGCCGGCGGATTGAGGAACGAAAAAGACTGCCGAGGCCAGCATCCACACC
>JBBRKU010000512.1:0-2452 GCA_038231735.1 Actinomycetales bacterium
CCCACCTCAACGCCCTTGATCGCCTGGATGCCCATCAGGGCCCCGGCCAGCCGTGCGTCCAGCCGGCGGTCCCAGTGCACATAGCTGCCCAGGCCCGGAGGCAGTCCGTAGGCCAGTACTTCGACGACGCCGCCCAGGGTTTCGCCTTCATTGTGCGCGGCGTCAACCTCGGCCACCATGGCCTGGGAGGTCTCGCGGTCAAAACAGCGCAGCGGATCCGCGTCCAGCCCGAGCACGTCCGACGGAGTCGGCAGCGGCGTGCCTTCCGGTACGGCGACGGTGGCAATGGCCACGGTGTGGCTGACCAGCTGGATACCGAGGGCCTTGAGCAGCTGGGACGCGACGGTTCCCAGCGCAACGCGGGTGGCGGTTTCGCGGGCGCTGGCCCGCTCCAGCACCGGGCGGGCCTCCTGGAAGCCGTACTTCTGCATGCCGGTGAAATCTGCATGTCCGGGGCGGGGCCGGGTCAGCGGGGCGTTGCGTGCCTGGTCCGCCAGCAGCTCCGGGTCCACCGGGTCGGCGGACATGATCTGCTCCCATTTGGGCCATTCGGTGTTGGCCACCTGGATGGCCACGGGTCCGCCCTGCGTAAGTCCATGGCGAACGCCGCCCAGAATGCTCACTTCGTCCTGTTCAAACTTCATCCGCGCGCCGCGGCCGTAGCCCAGCCGGCGCCGCGCCAGCGCAGCCTGGATCTGGGCGCTGGTCAGTTCTACCCCGGCAGGGACGCCCTCGACTATTCCCACAAGTGCCGGGCCATGGGATTCACCGGCGGTCAACCAACGCAACATAGATTCCATCCTGCCATGATCAGAGCCCGGCGCTAACGTCGGGGCAGCCCCACGGCGTCACACATGGCGTTGACAAGGCCGGCCTGGTCAGCCAAGCCTGCGCCGTCCCGGCCGCCGACGCCGGCGGATGTGAAAAGCCTCACTTGTTCCACCGCCTGGTACAGCAGCATTTCCAGCCCGGGCACGGTGGTCCCGCCGCGTTCTTCCCAGGCTGCCGCGATGGCGCTGGGCCACGGGTCGTAGGCCACGTCCAGCAGCAGCTTGCCGCCGGTGCCGGCGGACGGAAGCTCGGCGGCCAGCCCGTCCGCGGCATGCGGGGGAAGGGTGGAGATGACGACGTCGTAGCGGGCCAGGGCGGCGGCGGCTTCCGTCCACGGACGCAGGCGGTGGGTCAGCCCGACGACGGCGGCAGTCCGGGCGGCCGCCGAGGATCTGGCCGCGTCGCGGACAAAGATGTCTACGCCGGGGGCGTCCAGATCCTTCAGGGCGGCCACGGCGGCGACGGCGGTACCGCCCCCGCCGAGGATGGCCGCCGTCGGACGCCCGAGGACCCCCGCGTGCTGAAGCGCGTTGAGGATGCCGGCGACGTCAGTGTTGTACCCGGTCAGGCGGACGGCAGGCGGCCCGGTATTTGCGGTGCGCTCGGAAACGACCGTGTTGACAACGCCCAGAGTGGCGGCGACGCCGTGCACGGCGTCCAGCAGCGGAACGATCGCCGTTTTCAGCGGCATGGTCACCGAGAGCCCGAACCAGTTCCCGTCCGAGCGCACTCGCTGCACAAACCCGTCCAGGTCGCCCGGTTGCAGATCCTCGGCGGAGTAGCTGAAGTCCAGCCCCAGCTGGCGGTAGGCAGCCGCGTGCAGCGCCGGGGACTTGGAATGCGCAATCGGGTGCCCCAGCACGGCACCGAAGCGCCGCCGCCGGTCCCCGGGTGCGCCCCCGCCGCCTACTTGCACTTACCGGCATTGGCGTCGCACCAGGACTGGTACTTCGCCACGTTCTTCAGGTGGTCGGCATAGGTCGTGGCGTAGAGCGTCTCCCCGGTGTCCAGATTCACCGTCACCCAGAAGTAGTACGGGTTGGACGTCGGATGTGCCGCCGCCTCGATGGCCTTCTGCTTGGGTGAGCCGATGGGTCCCACCGGAAGTCCCGGCCGGACGAAGGTGTTGTACAGGTTGGATACGTCCTTCTTCTGCGCATCGGTGATGTTGTAGCTCTTGATGCCCAGCCCGTAGGCCACCGTGGCGTCGGACTCGAGCCGGCCACCGGTTTCCGCGGAAGGATTGTTGAGCCGGTTTTCGATCGCACCGGAAATCAGGCCGTAGTTGGCTTCATTCCCCTCGAACTCGATGATGCTGCCGATCGTCAGGTCCTTGTACTGCTCGGCCGGGTCGGTGACGCCCGCCTGGGTCAGCTCGTCCTTGGTGGTCTGGACCAGTTTGGTGAGGATCTGCTGGGCGGTCATGTCGATCGCAAAGCGGTACTCCCCCGGGGCCAGGTACCCCTCCAGTGTCTTGGCCTCGGCGGGAAGCCCAAAGGCTGCGGGGTTCTTGGCCAGGGCATCAAATTTGTCCTGCGGGATTCCGGTGGATTTTGCCAGCAGGGCAAGTACCTCCGGTTGCCTGAGGTTCTGGGCGATGGCCGCGTAGTGGACCTTGTTC
>JBBRKU010000513.1:0-2451 GCA_038231735.1 Actinomycetales bacterium
AGGACGTCGTCGATGTTGGCCTTGAGCCGCTCCACATCCACATGGAACTGGCTGAACAGGGCGCCGGCGTCCACGTCGGTGTCGTCGGCGGTCACGACGTCGTCGTCCACCATGGTGCGCCGGCTCGGCTCGTACAGCGGGCGCTCAAACGGCAGGGCCACCTCCACCGTCGGAGCGGCGATCTCGGTAAACACGCCCGCGGGCGGCTGCGCACGCAGGGCCAGGGCGCCGGATTCGACGCTGCGGACCAGCTGCATGATCCGCTTGTTTTCCAGGAACACCTTGTCATCCAGGAGCCGGCGCATCTGCTGGGAAAGCTGCCTCACGGTGCCCTGGGTCTGCTCCACGGCCGGCAGCCAGTCCTGGTGCAGCGTCGTCACGGCCTGCAGGTTCTCCACCCCGGCGAGGGCCTCGATTTTCGTGGCGCGCTCCAGCAGGTCCCGCAGCTCGGTGCGCAGCTGCGGGGACATGAGGTAGTCCCAAAAACCCTGGAAGGTCCGGCCCTGCAGCGAGCTGGTGATGTCCTGCTGATTGGCGAAGATGGAGGCCAGCAGCTCACCCTGGCTGCCGTCCCAGGTGGCGATCTGTTCCCGGACCTGGCGGTCCAGCCGGCGGAAGTTCTGCTCCACCTCGCGGAAGTCGGAAAGCAGATCCTTGGCCAGCGAGGTCAGCTGCTGGAAATGGTCCAGGGCCTCCGGGGCGCTCATGACACGGACGTTGCCGCTGCGGATCCGTTCCATCTCCGCGTCGATGCCGTCGCGCTGGCGCTGAAGCTCGGCCAGGCGCACCTCCGGGTCTGTCTCCGACTGCTGGACCAGGGTCTTCAGGACCGCGAAGATACTGGTGAGGCGGGACTGGGTGGCAACGAAGTCCCGGCCGCGCAGACTCTCCACCCACCGGACCACGTCCTCGGCAGAGGCGGTGAGATCATAACGGGGCTCATCCTGTCCGGGCAGATAGTATTTGCGCAGCCACGCCCGTTCCGGCGCGGCCCAGTCGTCCAGATACTCCGACGCCGGGCGCGGAAACCTGTCCTCGCCGAAAGAATCACGGAGGCCGAACAGCAGATCGTCGAGGACATCGATCAGCTGCTGGCGGCCGATGTTGCGCTGGTTCGGTCCGGTGAAGGCCGTCATGAAAAGGCACACCGCGAGCGGAGCGTTCTGGGCGCGGAGCAGGGACCATCCGGCGTGGTTTTCACGCAGCGCATTTATAGCGTAATAGTCCATCTGATCCTCTGTTGCGGCTGCTCGGTTCTCAACTCTTGCCTGCCTTCATGCCAGGTTCAATTCAGCGGCCGGACTGCCCTAGCTATGTTACGCACAAGCTTCACCGGTTCCCGGGAGCACACTTTTTTGATGTTCATCATTCTAGTGATTCATGAATGAACCACTACCTGTTATTTGACATCGTATATGGACCGTTACAGCGAAGAAGGCTACAATACGAGCCAGTAGGAAGGCGAAGCTAATGGCCACCACAATCACCACGCCGGTCCCGGTTCGGCACGCCCTGCGCGACTTCGGGAACAATGTCACAGCCTGGCGCAAGCTACAGGGGCTAACCGCGGCCCAGGTCGCGGAAAGAGCGGGAGTTTCGCGTGGTGCGCTCCGGCGCGTTGAGCAGGGCGAAGGCGGCGCAAGCATGGAGGTGACACTGCGGGTTCTCCGGTCGCTGGGAATCATGGATTTGGTTGTCTCCAGCGTCGACCCCTACAACAGTGATGTCGGACGGCTGCGGTCCCAGGAAATTCTTCCAAAACGGGTCCGCCGCTCGGGTGTACCAGGGACTGCCGATGGCTGACGAGCAGGCCGAAGTGTGGGTGCAGATCCGCGGCGTCGACCATCGCGCCGGCACTGTCTATTCCCTTCGGCGAGGGCGGACCGAAAGTGCAACCTTTGCCTACGTTGACGGCTACATAGCCACCCGCGGCGCCTACCCCCTCGACCCTTTGTTGCCCCTGACAAGCGGGTCATTCACGACCGTCAGGGGTGCAATGTTCGGCGCCATGACCGACTGTGCCCCGGACAGATGGGGGCGCAGACTTGTCGAGCGATCCGAGCAAAAGCGGGCCCAAACAGAAGGGGGCGCCGAAAGGTCGTTTGGCGAACTGGGCTTTACCCTCAACGTCCGTGACGACCTGCGCCAAGGCGCCCTACGGTTTCGCCACCCCGGACACGATGGCTGGCTTTCCCCACCTGACAGCAACATCCCGCCCCTCGTCAGCCTGCCGATGCTCTTGAACGCTGTCGGGGTCGTGGAGAGCGGTCACCAGGATGAGGATGGCGATGCCCTTCGCCTCCTGATCCGCGCGGGCAGCTCCCTCGGCGGCGCTCGGCCGAAGGCAGCCGTCATCAACGGACGCGGCGAACTCAACATCGCCAAATTCCCTAGGGTCGGCTCCGACGAATGGGACGTCATGGCGTGGGAGAAACTCTCACTTAACATTGC
>JBBRKU010000514.1:0-2451 GCA_038231735.1 Actinomycetales bacterium
CGACGGCACCCTGGAGGGGTTCGACCTGGAGCTCATCCGGGCAGTCCGGGCCGCGGTGAAAGTGCCGATCATTGCCTCCGGGGGCGCCGGGAAGCCGGAACATTTCCCGCCGGCGGTGGCGGCGGGTGCCGACGCGGTGCTGGCGGCTTCCGTATTCCACTTTGGCCCGGACAACGCGATTGCCCAGGTCAAGGCGGCCATCCGAGAAGCCGGCTACGAGGTCCGCTAGCCGAGTGTGGAGATCTGCCGCTACAACACCGCTTTTTAGGGGCAGAGCTCCACACTGAGCGGGTCAGAGGCCGACTTCTGCCGTCTGCAGCAGGGCGACGGCGTCGGGCTGGCCCTCAAAGGTCACCAGGGCCTGGCGGGTCCGGCCGTGGGCGTGCATGAGCAGCTCGCCGGGTTCCCCCACAATGGCCACCGAAACGGGGGCGCGCTTGGCAACGTGGCGCGGGCCGGAGGGCTGCACCAACACGATACCCAGGTCCACCCCGCGATAGAGGATGGCCGCGCGTTTGACCAGCTCGTCCCACAGGGCGCTGGAATATGCTTCATCCAGGGCGCGCGGGGCCCAGCGGTCCGTGGCGCGCCGGATGTCCTCGGTGTGGACGAAGTATTCGATCAGGTTGGAACTTTCGTCCACCGCCTTGATCTTCATCGGCGACAGCGCCGGCGGGCCGGCCCGGAACTGCGAAACGAGCTTCGCGTAGGCCTCCGGGGTCCCCGATTTCTCCGCGAGTTTGAAGGTCGCCTTATCCGAGGCGCGGTTGAAGGATTTGAGCAGCAGACCCAGCCCGACGCCGGCGTTGCGTTCGCGCAGGTACAGGTGCGCGGCCAGCTCCTGGGTACGCCACCCGGCGCAAAGCGTGGGTGCGCCAGGGCCGGCTGCCAGCAGCGTTTCGGCCAAGACTTCTCGGGAGGGATCTACAAAATGCATCACTTGTGAAATTAGCACGCATTGGCCGCCAGGGGGCCGTATGAACCGCCGAAATCTGCTCCGGATTCGGCCGGCGGCGCCGCGGGGACCGGTCCCCGCGCCGGGGCACTAGAATTAGTGAGATGTCTGAGCTGCCCAGCACCCCGTCCGCCGCCGGCGCTAGCGCCGAGCCCGCCGTGGATTCTGCCCTTCCGGAGACCGTCGCCTCCCGTTTGAAGCGCGACGCCGCGGGCCTGGTGGCCGCGGTGGTCCAGCAATTCGATACCGGTGAGGTGCTGATGCTGGGCTGGATGGACGATGAAGCGCTGCGGCGCACGCTCGCCTCCGGCCGGGTGACCTTCTACTCACGGTCCCGGCAGGCTTACTGGCGCAAGGGCGATACCTCCGGACATGTCCAGTACGTCAAGTCCGTGGCACTGGATTGCGACGGCGACGCGCTGCTGGTCAGGGTGGACCAGATCGGCGCCGCGTGCCACACCGGAACACGGACCTGCTTCGAGGGCCGGGACCTGGAAGCCGTCGTCGGCTGACCAGCAGGTCGAGCCCGTCGAAACCGCCGCCCACATATTCTTCCCACGGAAAGTCAACCACCACATGCAGGATCTTGGCGTGATCAGCCCCAACCTTGAGGAATTCCGCCAGCTGGCGGCGAGCCGGCGGGTGATTCCGGTGCGGCTGAAAGTCCTGGCCGACGCGGAAACGCCCATCGGCCTGTACCGGAAGCTGGCGTACGGACAGGCGGGCACGTTCCTGCTGGAATCCGCCGCGGCGGGCGGTGTCTGGTCCCGCTATTCGTTCATCGGCGTCCGTTCCCGGGCCACACTGACCACCGACGGCGGCGCCGCTTGCTGGCTGGGCGAGCCCCCGGTGGGCGTCCCGGCCGGCGGGAATCCGGTCGAGGCTCTCCGGCAGACCATCGAGGCCCTGCACACCGAACGCTTTGACGGCCTGCCTCCTTTCACCTCCGGGCTGGTCGGCTTTGTGGGCTGGGAGTCCGTGCGGCACTGGGAAAAGCTGGTCTCCCCACCCGAGGATGACCTTGGCCTGCCTGAGCTGGCGCTGAACCTGGTCGCTGACATGGCGGTCCATGACAACGCCGAGGGCACCGTGATGCTGATCGCGAACGCCATCAACATCGACGGCACGGGCGAGCGGGTCGACGAGGCCTGGCAGAACGCCGTCGCCCGCGTGAATGCCATGCTGGAGCAGATCAGCACCCCCGTGGCCCAGCCGGTCTCCGTGCTGGACGACGGCGCCCCCGACTTTGCCTCCCTCGTCCAGCAGCGCTGGGCCGAGGCTGACTACCTGGCCGCGATCGACCGTGGCAAGGAAGCGATCGTGGACGGCGAGGTGTTCCAGGTCGTCATTTCGCGCCGCTTCGAGATGGAATGCGCCGCCTCGGCGCTGGATGTCTACCGGGTGCTGCGCAACACCAATCCGAGCCCGTACATGTACCTTTTCAGCTTCGAGGATGCGCAGGGACGCGAATATTCCATCGTCGGCTCCTCGCCGGA
>JBBRKU010000515.1:0-2450 GCA_038231735.1 Actinomycetales bacterium
AGTTCGTCGTTTTCTACGTAGCCCTGGGTGTTTTCCTGGGGCTGGAACGGAGCGCCCGCAATCCGAGCGGACTTCCCAACTACGCCGTGTACCTGTTCTCCGGAATCGTACTCATCAACTTCTTCACCGAGGCCTTAGGCAATGCCGCTCGTTCGATTGTCGGCAACGGTGGGCTGATTAAGAAGATCTATCTGCCGCGGGAGCTCTTTCCGGTCGCCTCCGTGTGGGTCTCCGCCGTACATTTCTTTCCGCAGCTGGTGGTCCTGGTGGGTGCGTGCTTCATTGCTGGCTGGCACCCCAACGCCATCCAGCTGATAGCTGCGGCCGGTGGATTCGTGATCGTTGCATTGCTGGCCACCGGACTGGGCCTGCTGTTTGGCGCCGCGAATGTCTACTTTCGGGACTCCGAGAACTTTGTTGACATGTTGCTCATGATCGCCACTTGGGCATCGCCCGTGATGTATTCGTGGACCATGGTCCGGGACAAGCTCGGAGACGCCTGGTACGGCGTCTATCAAACAAACCCCATAACCATTGGGGTCGAAGCCTTCCACTATGCGTTTTGGCTGCCGACGACGGACGGTAGCGCGGGCATCCCGCCTCACCTCCTGTCCCTGTGGCTGCCGGTCGGACTGGTTATTTCCGTCATCGTCCTTTTGTTGGGGCAGCTGACCTTTCGCCGGCTCGAAGGCCGCTTTGCCCAGGAGCTCTGAGATGACTACGGCCATTGAAGTCAATAACGTCAACAAACAGTTTGTGCTCAGGCACACGCGGTCCATGAAGGAAGCGTTGGTGTGGCTGATCAAGGGCAGGAAGGGCGACCTTTCGGAAAAGTTCCACGCCCTCCGTGACGTTTCCGTCGTCGTCGAACAAGGCGAGACGGTCGCCCTTCTTGGCTTCAACGGGTCCGGAAAATCGACTCTCCTGAAACACATTTCGGGCGTCATGCTCCCGGACAGCGGTTCGGTACGGACGCGGGGACGGGTGGCGGGACTGATCGAGGTCGGGGCCGGCTTCCACCACGATCTTTCCGGCAGGGAGAACGTCTACCTCAACGGCGCCATCCTGGGGATGAGCGAGGCCCAGATCAATGAGCGGTTTGACTCGATAGTGGAGTTCGCGGAGATCGGCCAGTTCATTGACACCGAGGTGAAGTTCTATTCGTCGGGAATGTACCTGAGACTGGCCTTCTCCATCGCCGTCCATACGGATCCCGAGGTTTTCCTCATTGACGAGATCCTGGCCGTCGGTGACGAGCCGTTCCAGAAAAAGTGCCTGGAAAAAATCGCGCAGTTGTCCAAAGAGGGCAAGACCCTGGTCGTGGTCAGCCACGACCTGGACCTGGTAGCGGGCATCTGCGCGCGCGGGGTTCTCCTGGACCACGGGAATGTGATTTTCGACGGCGATGTGCATGAGGCAGTTGCGCGGCTCAGGGGCCAGAAATAGGACCCGGAGTCCACATCTGTGCGGATGGATGGACCAGGCGGATGGATGTCCAGCCGTTTTAGTGAAAGGTATTCATAGTGGCCGCCGGTCCGTTGTTCCTTAGCGTTGTGCTCATCATCCTGATCTGGTGGGGTCCGGGCTGGCTGCTGGGCGAAGCCATGGGGATCAGGCGCATCTTGCTTCCCGCCGTCGCACCGCTGGTGGGTGTCGGTGCGTTGTCCTCGATCGGCGTGATCGGAAACGCTGTGGGCCTGCCGTGGGAAATCGGTCCGGTTGCACTGGTGGTGGTCATCCTGGCCGTCCTGCTCTTTGTGCTCAGGCGGGCACTGGTTCGCTGGCGGCCAAAACTGTTCGCCTCCGCGCCCGTATTTTCTGCGCGTAAACCCGACGCGCGTAAATCCGCCGCGCCCGAACCCGATGCGCCTGAATCCTCCGACACCGCGCCTAAGCCGTCCAGCTTCTTGGGGCGCTACCGCTTGCCTGGAGCCTGGTGGCTGATTGCCGGCGGCCTCGTTGTGGGCGGGGTGGTCGGCGTTGTGACCTGGACGGTGGCCAGCGACGGCTTCGTGGGCATCAACCAGGACTGGGACATTCCGTGGCATGCCAACATGATCAGGCTGCTGGCGGAAACCCATACCTGGGACCCGAACATCGCCGGGCACTTCGCCTACTATGACTCGAACATCGCGGATGCTCCCATCCGCAACTATCCCATCGCCTTCCACGCCGTGCTGGCCCTGGTCTGGCCCTTCACCGGCGCCGCCCTGCCCGCTTTCCTGAACATCTTCGTCGTCGTCATGCTGGCCCTGCAACTGCCGCTGAGCACCATGGCGCTCACCGCCGTCGTCACCCGGCGGCCCATCGCCATTGCGGCCGCCGGCGCCGTGTCCACCTGGCTGACGGTCTACCCCTACGACCTGCTCTGGCGCGGGCCGCTGATTCCCTTCTTCGCGGGCCTGCTGCTGGTGGGTCCGTTTGCGCTGCTGGCCTGCTACGGGGCGCTG
>JBBRKU010000516.1:0-2448 GCA_038231735.1 Actinomycetales bacterium
GATTCGTTAAGGTTCTTTCCCATCCATAGTACAAGCTGGCCCGGACGGGTCCGGCACTCCGGAACGGCGGGCGACGACGGCGGTCCGGCGCGCCAGGCCCGGGGCCGGGTCCGGCGCCGGGTTCGGGGCACGTTGTCCGGGGCACGTTATCCAGAGGGACCCGTTGTCCAGAGGGACCCGTTCAGAGCTCCGCGTACAGTTCCGCGAACTGATGGGCGACGGCGGCCGGGCTGAACCTGTCCCGGATGGTCTCGGCGATGCCGGCGGCGCTGGCGTTGCGGAAGGTTTCCAGGGCCAGCACGACGGCGTGCCCAAAGGCCCCAGCCGAAGGGTCCCGGACCAGCACGCTGTTCTGTGGGGTCAGGAAATCGCGGACGGCCGGCAGATCCGTCATGACCACCGGAAGTCCCACCGCCACCGCCTCGGCCGCCGATACGCAGAAGGTCTCATGGGCGGTGGGAAGAAGGAACACGTCGGCGCCGCGCAGGTACCCCTCAATGCTGGCATGCGGGACTCGTCCGGTAATCTTCACCCACTCGCCCAGTCCATGGCTTTTGATGGAGGCCTGCACCGATTCCCGCTCCGGACCGTCGCCCACCCACGTCAGCTGCGCTTTGTGCCCGTTGGCGTGCAGCCAGGCGACGGTTTCGACGGCGGTAACCGGCCGCTTTCCCGCGGTCAGCCCGCCAACGGCCACCAGCCGGAGGACCCCGGGGCCTGTTTCCGTCTTTGCGTCCGTGCCGGCCCCAGCCCCAGCCGCAGCCACAGCCACAGCCTCAGCCGCAGCCTCAGCCTCAGGAACCCGGTTCCGCAGCCCGGCAAAGGGAATGACGTTTGGAATCACGGACAGGTGCCCGCGCCGGACAAACCGGCGCAGCCCCTCCGCCTGGGCGTTGCTGACCGCGGTGACCTTGTCGGGCAGGCGCAGGAGATATCTCAGCCAGGCCAGTTTCACCCACAGCGGCGAGACGGTCTCGGGGCTGGTCATCCCACTCCAGTGCTCGGTATGGACCCAGTTCAGCCTTCGCCAGCCGGGCAGCGTCACGGCCACCAGCGCGGCGGAAAACGCCATCGTGTGCAGCACTTCGGCGTCGCGGACAGCGCGCCATACTGTGCGGAACAGGTGCCAATAGGAGCCGGGGCTTTGGATGCGCAGCGGGACGCTGGTGACCGGCAGGCCGCCGACCGTTGCCTGGGAGACGGCGCCCCGCCCGCCCAGTCGGACGTGCACCACGGTGACGTCCTGGTGGGCGGCCACCGCCTGGGCGTGCAGGAGGTTGAAGGGTGCCTGCGCCGGCGCCTGCAGGCTGGGAAACCAGGTGGTCAGGATCAGGACGCGCATGGCCTCAGCAACCCGTCACCTTGTAGAGCTTGGCATCTCCTACGGCATCGAGCAGCTGGAATCCCTGCGCTTGGCCCAACCCCTCCAACCCCGGAAAGGGGTGGTGGCTGCCCAGCACCTCCTTGGAGCCAAAGTCCAGCACGTAGTAACTGTTCAGCTCCCGTACCGCCGCACAGACAGACGGATCGGTGGCGGCCCTGTTGAGGTTGGCGGCAATGGTCTTCTCCGCCGGGCCACCTTCGGGCCCGATGGCTCCCAGCATGGATTCGCGGTCGGCCAGCGCGTAGACCAGGGCGGCACCTGTGCCGGGGTTCCCGACGACGACGGCTCCGGCGGGGATGTGCCGGTCCGCCCGGGATAAGAGCTCCTGCTCGTCGGTGCTGAGCAGCGCGGCGGAATTATCCATCCGGTAGGCACCGGCCGCAGCCTGAACGCCGCCCGAGGCCCCACGCTGAATGACAACAATTACGACCACAAAGGCTGCGGCGACCAGTATTCCGGCCGCCAGGGTTCCTGCCGTACTACGCGGCAGAACCAGCCGGCGGCCGTAAGGCCGGTGCCGCCACGCGGCGCTGACACCTTCGGCAATCCACACCCCGCCAATGACACCCACCGGTAGGGCCATGACGGGCAGGAGTGCGGCCAGGCGGTCCGTATCGTTGTACCAGACGCCGGTAATCAGGGACCGCAGGGGTCCGGCGGACAGCCCTGACACCGCGACATAGAAGCCGCAACTGATGGCGAACGTTGCCAGCAGCCAGAGCTGCCTCCGCCTTGAAATAAGAGCGACGATGCCCAGCAGGACCAGGACGGCGGTGCCCACGGGAACGGCAGCGAGCGGGGCCGCGGACACGATCTGCTGCTCCCCCGCAATCCGAACGCCGTTCATGACCTGAGGCGCATTTAATAGAGCCTGGCCGAACGCCTGTGCCACGCTCTGGCTCGGCGGCCAGCCCGAGGCGGCTTCGCTGGGGCGTACCTTGATCCACAGCACCGCCACCAGCAGCAGATAGACGGCGGCCGCACCAATCATGGCGGCCGGCCTCCGCCAGCCGGTTGGGCTGCCGACCGGCCGCTGGCCGGCCGCCCGATCGCCATGGGCACGC
>JBBRKU010000517.1:0-2445 GCA_038231735.1 Actinomycetales bacterium
CGTCCCCAACACCGAGGTGCTTCGGGACTGGGTGCTGGACCACCTGACCACGGATCCGGTGGTGGGCCACACCGAGACGACGCTCGTCTTCAGCCACATGCCGGGACATTCGGGGCCGCTGCCGGAGTAATTGCCGGGGCGACGGCGGGTGACTAACGACGACGGCGGCCCTCCCACCGCCTCGGTGGTCGACGAAGGCCGGCCACGGCCGCGTAGCTCGAGCGTCGTCGTCGTCCTACCGCAGCAGGCCGTCGTGCATGGCGCCGCCCTCCTGGTCGCGCCGTTCCTGCTGGGCGGCCTGGTACAACAGCGCCTCGACGGAGACCGTGCCGCGGCGGCTGGCCCAGTTCTGCAGGGCGACACCGGCATGGTTGGCCATGGACGCGACGACGCTGGGCCGGCGGCGGGGCAGATGTGAATCGGGTGACGTGCTCATGGTTCTTCCTTTGCGGTGCTGGTGGATTTGCTGCTGTATTCGTTTGTGGGTGCGGCGGGCCGGCCTATTTGGCGCCCGTTCCGGCAGGGCCGGTGTGGCCGTCGCTGAGGGGAAAGGCATTGAAGTGGATCTGGACCGGGCGGGCGCCTTCCTGCTCGCCTTCGCTGCGGATCTCCTCCAGCAGACGCCGGGCGAAGCCTTCTACTTCCCGGGTGTAGCGGTGGAGCTGGGCCGCGGTGAGCCGGGCATTGGTGCTGTCGATCGTCGCGGCGTCGGACCAGTCCGGCGGCAGCAGGTCGCAGCCATGCTCCATGAAGTCCGCCAGCGCCGCGGCCCGGATGTGCTCGAATTCGCGGCTGACCAGCCGGGCGGCCTCGCCGATGGCAGGATTCTCCGACAGGTCCCGACTGCCGATTTCGATGGCACCCTTGGGCCGCTCCCACCAGCGTTCCCGTGCGGTGCCCATGCCTTGCACCTCGTGGACAAAGTCATGCTTGGCCAACTGCCGGAGGTGGTAGCTGGTGGAGCCGCTGGATTCGCCGAGCATCTCGCCCAGGCTGCACGCGGTCTGCGGCCCGTGGCGGGAGAGCATCTCCAGGATCTGGACCCGCAGCGGATGGGCCAGCGCCTTGAGGGAAACCATGTCCACCCGGCGGACCGGGAACCCGTGCGATTCCACGCCTGCTGAGGCTTCCGGCGCCTGCTCTGCTGTGCTCATGGAAATAGGTTAGCGGTACAAAGAGTTCTTTGCAATACTTTCTTTGCAACTGATCGTTTGCAACCGTTTATTTGCAAACAAACCTCTGGATGGGGGCTTTTCCTCGGGGTCCGGAGCGGGTACTGTGCCGGCTAGTTCGGGGGCTGGGCGAGGACCGCGCGGAGGGCGACGACGGCGAGCGCGGCGCAGGCAGAGGCGACGACGATGGCGAAGCAGAGCACCGCCGTCGGCAATCCCCACACGCTGACCAGGGCCCCCATCCCGATGACCGGAATGGCACTGCCCAGGTACGTGATCACGTAGAGGGTGCTGATGATCTGCGCGTGGCGCTCGGGCTTCACCTTGCCGGCCACCTCGTTGAAGACCATGCGGAAGACGATGCCCTGGCCAACGCCGGCGGCAATACTGGCAAGCACCAGCAGCCATGGGCACTGGGTGCCGCCGGCGACGGCCAGCAGCACCACGGAAAGTCCCAACACGGCCAGCCCCGCCGGCACCAGGAAGCGCCCGCGGACCGCCAGCAGTTGGCTAAGCGCGGACGAGCCCAGAGTAAGGGCGGCCAGCAGACCGATAAGCGGCCGGGAGTCGGCGTGCACAATCTGCGCAAAATATCCCGGCGCCAGGGACAGGCAGAAACCGAAGACCGCAAAGCTCAGGAAGCCCGTCAGCGAGGCCATCCAGAAGGCACCGCGGGCCTCGCCGGAGACCGAGGGCCGGCGGGGCCGAAGCGTGACCAGCGCCGTTCCGAGCGGCGCGGGCCTGATGGCGGGCCGGGCCTTGAGCATCAGCAGCGGCACCAGCAGCAGCAACAGCGCCGCGGAATGGACTACGAACGGGGTGCGCGTGGGGTCCGGCAGCAGGGACAGCAACCCGCCGATCACCGGGCCAGCTGCCACTCCACCCGCGGAGGACAGCAGAGTGAAGCGGGACGCCCATTCCGGCCGGGTGGGCAGCAGGTCCCGGAGTGCGGCGGAGCTGGCACCGGTCGCCAGGGCGACGGCGATGCCCTGGAGCGCGCGGCCTGCGGCCAGCACGGCCAGGTTCTGCGCGCTGCCGAAGACCAGCCCGCCGGCCAGGCCGATCAGCACGGCAAGCACCAGGGCGGCCCGGCGGCCGATGTGGTCCGACCAGTGCCCGGCGAGCATGAGCCCGGCAACCAGGGCCAGCACGTAGCTGGAGAACGCGATAGAGACACCCAGGGCGTTGATGCCCAGCCGCGTCTGCAGCAGCGAGTACAACGGCGTGGCCAGGTTGGCCCCGACCAGCAGTGTGAAGATGGCGACGCCGGCCA
>JBBRKU010000518.1:0-2441 GCA_038231735.1 Actinomycetales bacterium
AAAGAAGTTGAGTGTGGAGGTCTGCCCCTTGAAACGAAGTTTCAAGGGGCAGACCTCCACACTCAACGGGATGAATTACCCGACGTAGGGCTTGGCGGAGATGACTTCCACCTTGATCTGCTTGCCGCTGGGCGCCGTGTAGCTCAACTTGTCGCCGGCCTTGTGGCCGTGGATGGCGGCACCGAGGGGGGACTTTTCGCTGAATACATCCAGATCCGTATCACCGGCAACCTCGCGGCTGCCGAGCAGGAAGGTCGTCTTGTCGCCGGCAATCTTGGCCACCACCAGCATGCCCGGCTCGACGATTCCGTCGTCGGCCGGCGCCTCGCCCACATGGGCGTCGCGCAGCAGCTCAGTCAGCTGGCGGATCCGGGCCTCAATCTTGCCCTGCTCATCCTTGGCCGCGTGGTAGCCGCCGTTTTCCTTGAGGTCACCTTCGGAGCGGGCCTGTTCGATTTTCTTGACAATCTCGGACCGGCCGGGGCCGGACAGGTGCTCAAGTTCAGCCTTCAGGCGGTCGAAGGCTTCCTGGGTGAGCCAGGCTGCAGGTGCGCTGTTAGAGGTGGACACAGACTTCTCCTTGAGGGTACTAACAAGCAAAGACCCCGCTTACGGCGGACGTCGTTATGCCGGCGTGAATGCTGCCAGCACACCACAGTAGCCAACCAAGCGGGGCGAGGGTATTGATCAAGTGTAGGCAACTTCGGCCGTAAACCCAAGATGCCGGGCCGCTCCGGGAGGCAACAATTGGCAAATGCGGATCGCGGACCTCTCGCGGGTGTGCTCCGCGTCGGACGCTATTTGCCCGGCACGACCCAGCAACTGTCCACCACAGCCGAGACGGCAGGTGATTCGGTCCGTATCAAGGCGCGCTGCGCCGTCGTCCGCCCCTGGTCGGATCCCACGTCGGCGCCATTGGGGCCAATGGTGACCACATCCCAGCCGACGACGGCGAAACTCTCCCCGAGCGCCTTGACGGCACATTGCGCGGCGGCTTCCGGGTCTTTGGTCACCTGGAAATCGACAAGGGTCTGGGTGGCGTCGGTGACGGTGAATCCGATGACCTTGTTATCCACTGGAGCGGGGCCGCGGCCCAGGCCCAGCCAGGCGACAAAGGCAAGCGAGAGCAGGGTGATCACCGCGGCGATGACGATTTTTGCCCGCCGGGTCAGGGCGCGCTTGGGTGTGCCATAGCGATTGACTAGGCTGGTATCGGCTGATGAATCTGAGATGGTCACAGGTTCCACACGGTTTATGTCCCGTGGAACGGATTCCAGGGGACTGCTGAATCTCCGCACGCGGCGGATCCGGGTTGTTCCAGTTTATCGCCAATCAAGAGCATGCTTGAGCTGACTGGCTTTTTCACGAGATCAGGAGGTACCCCATTGGCCGCCGCAGAGGATAACTCCGGCACCGGGCTTCGGTTGCTGGCCGTCCATGCCCATCCCGATGACGAGGCCAGCAAGGGTGCGGCCACGATGGCCTACTACCTCGACCAGGGTGTTGAGGTCATGGTGGCCACCTGCACTGGTGGGGAGCGCGGGGGCATCCAGAATCCCGCCATGGAGGATGACCCGCACGCTGCCCGCGACATGGCCGGCGCCCGCCGGCTAGAGATGGCCAGGGCCGCCGCCGCGCTGGGTATCCAGCACCGCTGGCTGGGATTCTTCGACTCCGGGCTGCCGGAAGGGAACCCGCTTCCCGCGCTGCCGGCCGGATGCTTTGCGCTGCATCCGCTGGAACGGGCGACGGCGCCGCTGGTCCGGTTGATCCGCAGGTTCAGACCCCAGGTCATCGTCAGCTACGACGAGAATGGTGGTTACCCGCACCCGGACCACATCATGACGCACCGGGTGACCGTGGAGGCCTTCGAGTCCGCCGGCGACCCCGGACGGTACCCGGATGCCGGTGCGCCGTGGCAGCCGTCCAAGCTGTACTACGACCTGGCGTTCAATCCGCAGCGCTTCAGGGCGCTCCATTTTGCCCTTGAGGCCGCCGGCATTCAGTCCCCTTACGCGGAGCGGATCGCCTCCTGGATGGAATCCGACGCGGAGGGCCACAAGCCGCCGGTTGGCCGGCATCCGACCACCACGCAGGTGGATTGCGGGGACTACTTTGAAGTCCGCGAGGAGGCCCTGCGGGCGCATGCAACCCAGGTTGATCCGGAGGGGTTCTTCTTTGCGGTTTCAGCCCAGATGCAGCGCAAGATCTGGCCCTGGGAGGACTACTCACTGATCGAGTCCCGGGTGGAAACCAACCTGCCCGAACGCGACCTCTTCGCTGGCCTACGATAGATACCGGGGCACCGGTCCCCGGCATACAGCGCGGGGAACAGAGAAAGACTGATGTTGCATAATTTGATTTTGGTGCTGGCCACCGCGCCGCCCACCGATTCGCCGTCCCTGAAACCGGGGCTGGACGCCGACCAGATCGGTCCCGGT
>JBBRKU010000519.1:0-2441 GCA_038231735.1 Actinomycetales bacterium
CCTCGCCTACACGGCCGTCCGGAAGAAGACCTCCGCGGCCCGTGCCAGCCGGTGCGGGTCCTCGACCCCGCAGAGCTCGCGGGCGGAGTGCATGGACAGCAGCGGCGTTCCCACGTCCACGGTCCGGATCCCGAGCCGGGTGGCCGTGAGCGGCCCGATGGTGGAACCGCAGGGCATCACATTGTTGGAGACAAATTCCTGGTACGGAATATTCGCCTCGCGGCACAGTCGCGCCCAAATGGCCGCTCCGGTGCCGTCGGTGGCGTAGCGCTGGTTGGCGTTGATCTTCAGCAGCGGGCCGCCGTTGAGCACCGGCCGGTTGGCGGGGTCGTGGCGCTCGGGGTAGTTCGGGTGCACGGCGTGGCCCGCGTCGGCGGAGACGCAGAAGGATGCTGCGAAGGCACGACGGCGGTCGCTCACGGAGGCGCCCAGCCCGTCGGAGATGCGGGTCAGGATGTCCTCCAGCACCGGACCGCACGCGCCGGAACGGGAGGCACTGCCCACCTCTTCATGGTCGAATGCGGCCAGTACGGCGATCGGCCCGCCGACGGCGGCGCCGTCCGCCGCCGCGATCAGGGCCACGAGTCCGGCATGAACGGAGGAGAGATTGTCCAGCCGGCCGGAGGCAAAGAACTCTCCGCTGGCCCCGAAAACCGCGCCCGGCTGCGTGTCCGCCACAACGACGTCGTAGCCGCCGATGCTGCCCGCCGCCAACCCGGCCCGCTCAGCGAGCAGACCCAGGAGATCCGCCTGGCCGGGGTCGCCCAGTCCCCAGACCGGGTTCATGTGCTGCTGCTTGTCCAGCACCAGACCGTCATTGACGGCGCGGTCCAGGTGGATGGCCAACTGCGGGAAGCGCAGCAGCGGCCCGCTGGCAACCAGGGTCTCGGTACCATCCACGGCCACCAGCCGCCCGGCCAGCGCCAGCTCACGGTCAAGCCAGGAGTTCAGCAACGGGCCACCGTAAACCTCAACACCGGCCTGCAGCCAGCCGAATTTACCGGTGGTGGGCTTGGGCTTGAGCTTGAAGGACGGCGAATCCGTGTGCGCGCCCAGAATGTTGAAGCCGGTCGCCGCGGTGGCGTTCTCCGGCGTCGCCCAGGCGATGATGGCGCCGTCGCGGATCACGAAGAACCGGCCCGGCCCACCCGCCCAGGCGTCCGCCTCGTGCAGCCGGGTGAAGCCCGCGGCGCTCAGCCGGGCGCCGGCCTCGCGGGCAGCGTGGAAGCTCGACGGCGAGGCACTGACGTAGGCGCCCAGGTCCTGGATGTGGCGGATGGCTTCGGGGTGTTCCGGGGCTTCAGACATACCCCGATTCAATCAGTAGTCCGGGTTGCTGGGCACCACCAGGCCGGTCTCGTACGCGTAGACCACCACCTGAACCCGGTCCCGCAGGTGCAGTTTGGTCAGGATCCGGCGCACATGCGTCTTCACCGTCGCCTCCGAGAGGAAGAATTTGCGGGCAATTTCCGCGTTGGAGAGCCCCTCCGCAATCGCCTGCAGGACTTCCAGCTCGCGCCGGGTCAATTCCTCCAGCAGCGGGTCGCGCGGCGATGGCGCGCTGGCCGGGCGGGAGCGGACAAAGTTTTCCAGCAACAGCTGCGTGATTCGCGGCGCCACCACTGCGTCCCCGCTGGCCACCAGCCGGACGGCGTTCACCAGCTCGGCAGGGGCAACGTCCTTGAGCAGGAAGGCGCTGGCACCGGCCTGTAGTCCGGCAAAGGCGTACTCATCCAGGTCGAAGGTGGTCAGGATGATGATGCGCGCACAGGCCCCCGATGCCGTGATGGCCCGGGTGGCCTCGATCCCGTCCAGTATCGGCATCCGGACGTCCATCAGCACCACGTCGGGCAGCAGGCGGGCAACCTGCGCCACGGCCTCGGCACCGTCGGAGGCCTCGCCGACGATGTGCAGATCCGGCTCTCCCTCCAGGATCAGCCGGAACCCCATCCGCAGCAGCGGCTGATCATCGACCAGCAACACCGAGATCTGCCCGTCGGGACCAGCCTCGTAGGGGCCCTGCGCGCCGTCGTCGTCGTTGGAAATTTCCACCCTCAGCGTCCCGTTCCGTTGCCCATACCTGCATCCATGTCCGTCCCGGTTCCGGCATGCGCCGGGCAGCTCAGCACCACCTCGACCACCCATCCGCCGTTGGCTCCCGGGCCGGCCGTGACGTTTCCAGCGTAGATGCCGGCCCGCTCCCGCATGCCCACCAGTCCCTGGCCGCTGCCCACCGAGGGGACCGGAGCCATCGAGCCGTGGCCGTCGTCGGAAATCCGCAACCGGATCTCCGGATCCTGGTGCGACACCTGCACCAGGACGCGCGAGACGCCGTGGCCATAGCGCAGCACGTTAGTCAGTGACTCCTGGATGATCCGGTAGACGGTGAGCTGGAAGGCCGGGTCCGCCGGCAGCGCCGGACCCCTGGTCGTGACGGAGAG
>JBBRKU010000520.1:0-2434 GCA_038231735.1 Actinomycetales bacterium
CGGACACGCTCTGGACCGAGGCGCCCACGCCGTACGGGCCATTGTTCCTCTGGATTGAGCAGTTTGCCGCCTGGGTGGGCTTCGGCATCCCGGAAATCTCCCTCATCCCGTTCCGGTTGGCAGCCTTGGGCGGCGTCGCACTCTGTGCCATCTACGTTCCCAAACTGGCCGCCCGGTACGGGGCCAATCCCTCGCGGACGCTCTGGCTGACCGTGCTCAATCCGGTTGTGTTGCTCAACTTCGTCGGCAGCGCGCACAATGATTCGCTCATGCTGGGACTGGTGGTCGCCGGCATCTACTTCGCCTCCACGAAGAGACCCCTGCTGGGCATCCTACTGGTGACGGCCTCCATCGCCGTCAAACCCATCACACTTGTGGCGCTGCCGTTCGTCGGCCTGCTCTGGGCCGGATCCAAGGCCGGGTGGGGCCGCAAGATCTGGTGCTGGCTGGCCACCGCCGGCCTATCGCTGGGGCTGCTGTGGATCTGCGGACTGGTCAACGGGCTGGGCTTCGGTTGGGTCGGGGCCCTGGGTACCTCCGGCACCGTCTGGATCTGGTACGCGCCGGTAGGCGCAGCCGGCGCCCTGCTCGGCGGTCTGGCAACCCTGGCCGGCGGGCCCGGCGCACTGGTGACCGACGTCATCCACAACGTCGGCAAGGTCGCCTCGGTCGTCGCCGTCGTATGGCTGGCCCTCCGCGGCGCCGCAGCCAAAGCCGGGGATGCCGGCATCGTGAGACGCATGGCTTGGGCCTTTGCCGCCGTCGTCCTGCTGGCCCCGATGATCCAGCCCTGGTATATGGTGTGGTTGCTGGTCTTTTTTGGCGTCACGGGCATCGAGGACAACTGGCAGCTGCGCACCGTGCTCTACCTGACGGCCTTCTTCACACTGATCGCCCTGACGGACCAGCTCAGCGTGTTCCAGTGGATCCCTATTGAGGTGGTGCGGGCCGTCGCCATCGCCGTTGGGGTGTCCTTTGCGCTGCACCTGATGTTCGTGGACCGGAAGACACGCGTCCTGTTCGGTCGGCCATGGACCATCACCTGGAGACGGGACCGGATTCAAGCCCGGGACCGGGCCTGAGCACCTCGGCGCGCCCTGCCGAGACTGCACCAAGGGCGCCAGCTAGAGGGCCCGGATACGATTGTTGCGGGGGTTGTGTTCCAGCTCGGCCAGCCCCAGCCGTTCAAGCAGCGGCGGCAGATACATCCCAAATCGTCCCCGCAACCCCTTCTTCAACCCATACCAACCGCCAACGGGGTTGTCCTCGGAGCGGCCCCAGGCCTCAACGGTGTCTTCCTTGGCCGGCTTCTGCTCATCCGCACTGCCTAGTTCCATCCAGTCGCCGCGCGCTTTCAGCATGGCGTGGAAGTCTGACACGCAGCGCAGATCGTAGCCGAGGACCGTCTTGCCCACGGTGCACACCAATCTGGGCGGATCGGCGGATTCGTCCCGGTACAGCTGGTACTCTGAGGTTCCTGGCGGAGTCTTGAGGATCCACGGATTGTCCTTGGTTCCTTCGCTGCCCCAGCTAATGTCGCCCACGATTTGCTCCCTCTGGTATTGGTGGGATCAGCCTATATTCTTGAGCGCCTCCAGGCGGGAGAGCGGGCTCAGATTCTTTTCATGGGCGCGCACGAACTCGCGGACCCAAACCGAGTTGGACTTGGCATAGTCGCGCAGGGCCCAACCAATAGCCTTGCGGACGAAGAATTCCTTGTCCGCCATATTCGCAATGATGACGTCCAACAGCAGGACCGGATCCGTTGCGGACTTGGCACCCAGCTGCGCGATGATGGCCGAGCGGCGGAACCAGAAATCATCGGAGGTGCTCCAGCGCCGGATCACAGGCTCCATGACGGAACGGTGCGCCTGCAGCAGGTCACAACTTCGGTGTGCTACCTCATCGACGTGATCCCACCACGCGCCCGTGGATATCATCTCCTCGTACAACGGAAGCAGGCTCAGCTGGGCCTTGGCCGGTTTCAGCCCTGTCAGAGTCATGGCGGCGTACCGCTGTTCCCGGAACTCCGCCGTACGCCACAGCACCTCAGCCGTCCGGCGCAGCTGGACCGTGGGCTCAGTGTCAGCGTCAGAATCAGCGCCAGAATGAAAGTCAGCGCCAGAATCAAAGTCAGCGCCAGAATGAAAAGGGAACTGCCGTGCCACGGACGTCACGATCTTCCGGACGATCGGCACGGGAACCCCCAGATAGGGCATGGCGGACTTCATATAGGCCTGCATTCCGGCTGCCTTTTCCGGTCTCGCTGCCGCTTCCAGCGCGGGGGTCAGGGCGGCTTTGAAAGGCTCGTTGACCACAGATACTTCCCTGATCGCTCCGGCGGATTCCCTGTTGACCATGAAGTCAGGCTAAAGCTTGAAGTCAGGCTAGTGCTTAGAGTGATTGCATGGGACAGATCGCCTGAGGAAATATC
>JBBRKU010000521.1:0-2425 GCA_038231735.1 Actinomycetales bacterium
GGACTTCTACCAGAGCCTGGACGATTCCACACCGTTCTGGATTTCCCCGGCCGAGGCAATGAAGTCCCTGCGGATCATCAAGGAGGTATATGCGCAGTCCTACCCAGCCTCCGTACCCTGTGCCTAGTCGGGCGCCCGGTCCTGTGCCCAGTCCGGTGCGCACCACGGCCTGGGCTATGCTGGCTACCGGCCACGCCACGGTGCGACCGGTTGCCAAAGACAGGACAGCCAAAGACCGGACAGCCAAATGAAACGAGGGTCTATGAGCCAGGAATCCGTGGGCCAGGAAACGGCCGCGGGAGCACAGGATGGGCGTAGCCGGTCATTGAACCATTCGGCAACCATCTATGACGTCGCCAGATTGGCCGGCGTCAACGCCTCTACCGTTTCGCGCGCGATGAGCAAGCCGGGGCGGGTCAGCGCCAAGACCCAGAAGAAGATTGAGGACGCCGCCGTAGAGCTGAATTACCGCGTGAATCCTTTCGCTCGTGCCCTGCCGACCGGACGGACCAGCACCGTGGGGCTGATTGTTTCGGACATCACCAACCCAGCCTACTTTGACGTCATCCGGGGAGCGGAGAGCGCGGCCTCCGACCAGGATTACACCCTTGTCCTGGCGGAATCGGCCGAGTCAGCCGAGATCGAGTTGGTCGTGGCCCAACGCATGATGGCCACCGTCGACGGCATCATCCTGGCCAGTCCGAGACTCTCGGAGCAGCAGATCCTGGAGCTCGCAGCCAAGAAACCGGTCGTCGTCATCAACCGCCGGGTGGAAGGAGTCCATTCGGTCGTTGCCGACGTCGATACCGGCGTCACCGAGGCCGTGCGCCATTTGGCGGCCCTGGGCCATACATCGCTGGTCTACGTCGCCGGCCCAGAACGCTCCTGGATGTCCGCGCACCGGTGGGAAAGCATCCGCGAGCGCTGTGAATGGTCCGGTTTGGGTGTGGAGCAGGTGGGCAGCGGAATTCCAACGGTCGACGGCGGCCGGCGCGCGGCCCCGGCCATTCGCACCAGTGGGGCCACGGCAGTCATCTGCTACAACGATCTGATGGCCATCGGTCTCATGCAGGAATTGCAGCTCGCAGGCATCCATGTGCCGGAGGATGTAAGCATCCTTGGCTTTGACAATATTTTCGGCTCCGATTTCACCACGCCGCCGTTGTCCACCATCAGGTCGCCGCTTCGCGATTCGGGCGCGGCTGCACTGGGCCAGATCCTGGACGACCTCCGCGGAGCTGCACTTCCCCGGGAGCGGCCGGCATTGGCCACCGAGCTGATCATCCGCGGCTCCAGCGGACGAGTGAACCGGCACTAACTTCGGAAGTGCCCGGCGAGCGCAGCCCCGCCGCTGCTCGCCGGGCACTGCCGGCGGTGCTGGCAATGGTTATGCCAATTTTGGCAACCGGTTGACAAACCTGCGGGAACTGCCCGACGATTGATCTATGTCACCCTCAATTGCAGCCGACCCCAACCGGCTTCTGCCGGCCGACCCAGGCACGCGGAGAATTGCCCGCGACCTGCTGGACATCGTGGAGGACCTGCCGATTATTTCCCCGCATGGCCACGTTGATCCGGCCATACTCCAGAAGGACACCCCCTTCCCGGACGCGGCGACACTGCTGGTCAGCCCGGACCACTACGTGACCCGGCTGATCCACGCCAGCGGTGTGCCGCTGGAGGAACTGCGGGTGGGGACCAGCACCGCCGTCGAGCCCCGCGAGACCTGGCGCCAATTCTGCAAGGCGTGGCCGCTCTTTGAAGGAACAGCCTCGGGATACTGGCTCCGGCAGGAGTTCGAACACGTCTTCCGGCTGGATAAGGAACCGGACGCGGCGAATGCGGATGCCCTCTTTGACGAGCTGAATGTGCGACTACAGGAGCCCGAGTTCCGTCCCCGCCAGCTCTTTAAGGATTTCAACATCGAGGTGCTGGCCACCACTGACGATCCGCTGGACGATCTGGCGGTGCACGCAGCGATTGCTGCCGATGCAATGTTTGCCGGCCGGGTCCTGCCGACTTTCCGCCCGGATGCCTACATCAAGTTTTACGCTCCGGGCTGGTCAGGCCGGGTGGAGCAACTGATCTCGATGGCCGGTGACGGGCTGGACGGCTATGCCGGCTATATCCGCGCGCTGGAAAACCGCCGCCACTACTTCATCGAGCACGGCGCCGTTTCCGCGGACCACGGTTCCCGGACGGCCATGACGCTCAAGCTGGACGGGTCCCAGGCGGCAAATCTCTTTGAGAAGGCGCGCAGCGGGAAGGCGAGCACCGCCGACGCGGATGCCTTTGAGGCCCACATGATGTACCAGATGGCGCGGATGTCGGTCCAGGATGGCCTGGTCATGACGATCCATCCGGGGGTGTTCCGCAACCACCACACGCCGAGCTACCATGCCTTCGGCGCGGATACCGGGCATGA
>JBBRKU010000522.1:0-2422 GCA_038231735.1 Actinomycetales bacterium
GGTGCCCGCAGCTCAAACTGCAGCCCCATCGGGGTGGTTTGTGCCGGCAGGGCCGAGGCGGCGCCGGAAGTTGGTTGTTCCACGAGGCTTCCGCCCGATGAGGCCGAACCGGGTCCGTGCCCCACCAGAGCTCCCAGGCCGGATTTCCAGGCCGCGCCCGGGGACCCGTTCTGAGGCACGGAAGTTAGGGCGGCAGGCCACCCTGACGCAGCCTTGGGTTCCATCTGCAGCCGGGCGGCGTTGCTGCTGAGCAGGGTGGCAGCCACATGCTTGCAGTTGTAGGTCATTGGGCAGGTGCAGGTGCCGCGCAGCAGACGGAGCTGGCCGCCGCTGGACCTGGTGAGGTCGACGCGGCACCGGTAGGGTCGTGCATGGTTGCCCTGCACCACGCCGGTCAGAAGGTTCATTTCGGGATCCCACTCAATTTCCGAGACGGACCCGTTCCGGGCGTAGGTGACGCCCCGGTTGTAGGGGGTGGTTCCCACAAGCCGGACGATCGCGGGCGAATCCACCAGCGGCGGCAGGACGAGCAGGGGTTCGGCGACGTAAGACACCTCTAAATGCTCTCACGGTGTGACCCCGGCGCGACGGCGCTCTACTCGTTGTGAAGCTGCCTTCCAGCTATCCTCACCGGTCGCTCCGGCCGTTCTCAGGACTCTTCACTTCCGGACTCTTCGCGGCGCCCTCCAACAGGGTCTCCTCGTCACCGGAAGCCGGGCCGCCGTCGTCGCCCGCCTCCTCCTTGGCCTCGCCGTATGTCCGCAGCCCCGCGCCGGGCTGGTAATACTGGCGGAGGCGGTCCTCCTCCTCGGCGCTGGGCCCGTGGTCGGCCGCCAGGTGCGGGGCGTCTTTGACCTGATCCTTGCTGAACGGAACCAGGATGTCCAGGCCGTCGATGCGCGCGCCTTCCAACGGGACCAGGAGCGTCGAGCCGGCGGTAAGCCCGGTCTTGGCGGCCACCCACGCGGGTTGCGCGGTCTGCCGGTCCGGATAGATCGCGCCGATGCTGCCGATCCTGTCGCCGCTGGTGGTCATGACGTGGCCATGGCCTCGGACCAGACGGTCCACATCTTCATTGTTGATCATGTCGAGCTCCTGTCGTCGCGGTCCCTCATGAGGCCTTGCCGCGGGGTCCCCATGTGCTGAGAATCCAGATGGTCCCCGCGCACATCAGCAGGAAGCCGGCCACCCCCAGCAGTGTCAGTTGCGCCATGACCCCAAGGATCAGCACACCCATGCCAATGATGGCGGTCAGCAAGCCCAGGGTGATGTGGGCCGTGCGCACCCGGGGCGTCGGACCGGTCTCCAACTTCTGGGCAAGCTTAGGATCATCCGCGGCCAGGTCGCGTTCAAGCTCCTCCAGCCGCTTGCGCTCTTCGTCCGACAGTGGCATCACAGCCTCCTCCACGACCGGTTAGCCTCGGTTTTGTTACCATCATTCACCCAACGGGAGGCAAATAACACCCCGCCGGATGCGCTGTTCGAAAGGTCCGACGGCGGCGCTAAAGTTGGCGGAGAATCCTTGCGGTGCGCTTTTCGACGCTCCGTCTGACGTGCCGGAGATGCGGATCTGAGCCGGCCGGCATGGCTTCCACAGCGGCTTCGGCTTGGCCCGCAAGTTCCACCACCCGTTCACCCAACGCGCGGACGCGGCGATGGGTCGTCGCGGGGCTCAGCCCCACGGTGCGTGCCAGTGCTCTCCAGTCGTCTCCATGAAGGATGGCGGGATCGCGCGTGCCATTGATGGCCTGTGGCAACGTCGTTGCCACTCCGGGCCAGGCGATGGTTGAAAGCGGGTCGTACACGGGAGCCAGCAGCGCCGTTCCGCCGGCCCCTATCAGGACGGTGTAGTTCTTGGCGTGGGCGTCGTTGTTGCCGATAAGAATGTTGAAGACCAGGGCATCCAGCAGGCCCAGCCGCGCGCGAGACATCTTACCGCTCGGGAAGGTCAGGCCCGTTCGTGGAACATATTGATAGCGTGATCTAACAGATTTCCGCCGCGAAAGGAACGCCAAATGTCATTCGTCGAAGAGGGAAAAGCGCTCCTGCCCGAGTTGGTGGCGCTGCGGCGCGGACTGCACGCGGAACCGGAGCTGGGCCTGGACCTGCCCAAGACGCAGAAAAGGATCCTGGAGTCGCTGGAGGGCCTGGGCCTGGAGATTACGCTGGGCCAAACGACCACCTCGGTGGTGGCGGTGCTCCGGGGAGCCAAGGCCGGCCCCTCGGTTCTGCTGCGCGGGGACATGGACGCGCTCCCGGTAAAGGAGCTGACCGATCTGGACTACGCCTCCACCAACGGCAGCATGCATGCCTGCGGGCACGACCTGCACGTCGCCGGCCTGGTGGGCGCGGCAAAGCTCCTGGCTGCGCACCGCGATGAGCTGGCCGGCGATGTGATCTTTATGTTCCAGCCCGGCGAGGA
>JBBRKU010000523.1:0-2416 GCA_038231735.1 Actinomycetales bacterium
CCCTGGTGGTCGACGACGACTTCCGCGTGGCCCACATCCACGCGAGCCGGGTTAACCGGGTGGACGGCTTCGAATGTGTCGGGGAGGTCCACAGCGCGGCGGCAGCGCGGCAGGCAATGGCCGAGCTGAAACCGGATCTGCTGCTGCTGGATGTCTATCTGCCCGACGAGGACGGTATTTCCCTGATGCGCTCGCTGCAGGCGGCCGGGACGCCGGTTGACATCATGATGGTCACGGCGGCCCGGGACCTGGAGACCGTCCGTTCCGCCATGCGCGGCGGTGCGGTCTATTACCTGGTCAAACCCTTCGGCTTCGAGGCGCTCAAGAGCCAGCTGGAAACCTACAGCCGTTGGCGCAGCGCGACGGAGGCGAAGTCCGTCGTCGACCAGGCGACCATTGACAGCGTTTTCCACCGCCGCCCGGAAGCCGCCCGCCCCGTCCCGGCCAGGCGGCTGCCGCCGACCATGCAGAAGGTGTTCGACGCCGTCGCCTCCGCCGCGGCCGCCATCGGAGCCGCGGACATCGCGGATGAAATCGGGATCAGCCGGCCGACCGCGCAGCGCTATCTCAGCGAGCTGGAGCGCAAGGGGCTGCTGGAACTGAAGCTCACCTATGGAACCACCGGCCGGCCGGTGAACACTTACGTTCCGCAGCGCCGCTAACCCCGTTCAGTGGACACTTGGCGCCCATGTTTTCGAAAAACATGGGCGCCAAGTGTCCTCTCAACAAGTGTGCACTCAACGGTCGGGGGCGGCGCGGCTGCGGAGCCAGGCGGCGGGTGCCTGCACACCGAAGGCTTCCCCGCTGGCGAAGTGGCGCTCCAGGACCCGGGCAAAGGGGCCGTCCGCGACGATCCGCCCGCCGCTGAGCAGCACCAGCCGTTCGAAGTGCCGGTAGGCGAAGTCCAGGTCGTGGGTGATGACGGCAACCGCCGCTCCGCGCGCTGCCTCCGCGAATATCGCCTCCGCCAGCCGGTCCAGGCCGGCCCGGTCCATCGCGACCGTGGGCTCGTCCATCGCCAGCACGGCCGGGCGGCGGACCAGCACGGTGGCCAGTGCCACCAGCCGCTGCGCCGAGGCCGGCAGCTCGTAGGGGTGCGCTCGGGCCAGTTCGGCCAGGCCGCAGCGCTCCAACGCCTCCTTAACCGCGACGTCCCGTGCGGCCGGATCAAGTTCCGGCAGGCCGTAGCCCACCTCGCGGGCCACCGTACGTTCAAAGAGCTGGTCCTGCGGGTCTTGGAACAGGTAGGAAACATCCGTGGAGACTGCGCCCACGGACTGCCCTGCAATGTCCCGTCCCAGTATCCGAACGGTGCCTGATTCGGGCCGGGCCAGGCCGTTGAGGTGGCGCAGCAGGGTGGTCTTGCCGGCGCCGTTCGCCCCTGCGATCGCGACCCGCTCGCCGGCACCAAGCGCCAGGTCCACGCCGTCGAGCGCGGTCTGTGCCGGCGTCCCGGCATGCTTCCGGAAGGCAAGGAACCGCCGACGGCGTTCCGCACCATAGCGGTAAACCACACCGCCCAGCGCGGCCGCGGCGGTCCGGGCGACCGACGTGGGGCGTGGCGGTTGGATTACAGTCTCCGCGGGATCCGGCCCGTCCAGCGGATCCGGAATAACCGGAAGGCGCGCGGCCCAGGCGGACTTCAGCACCGCCGGCCGGGGTCCGGACGCGACCATCCGGCCGCCGTCGAGCAGCAGCAGCCGCCCGGCCAGGCGCCCGGCACCGCCCAGTTCGGGCGAGAGCAGCACCACGCCTGCCCCACGGTCCAACAGCGATCCGATCACGTTTTCCACGGCGCGCCGGGCGTCCGCATCCAGGCCCGCCATCGGCTCATCCAGGACCAGGGTTGCGGGATTCAGCGCCGCGGCCGAGGCAATGATCATCCGCCGCTGCTCGCCGCCGGAGAGCTCCGACGGCTTGCGCTGAAGCAGTCCCGTCAGGCCCAGGGCGCTTGCCGTCGAATGGACCCGCTGTTTCATCAGCCCGCGCTCCATCCCGGCGTTCTCCAGCGCGAAGGCGATTTCCTCCGCGACGGTGGCCGCAACGGTGGACAGCTGGGCCGACGGAACCTGGCCCACGTACGCAATGTGCCGGTTCCAGACCGCCGGGTTGATCCGCGGATTCACTGAGGTGATGCCGGGGGCGCCGGAAAGCTCAGCGGCATCGAAAGGCCCCACGCCCCCGCCGGAAAACACCAGGCTCTCCCCTGCCACCTCGAAGCGGGCCGTCAGCGCCCCGTTATGGCGCCCCGGCAACACACCGGCCAGGATCCGCGCCAGCGTGGACTTCCCGGAGCCGGAGCCACCGGCCACGAGCACACCTTCGCCGGCGCCCACGTCCAGCTCGATGCCCTGCAGGGTGGGCCAATCCTCGCCCGGATAGTGGAAGGTTTCCAGGCTGAGCCGCATCACCGGAC